>JAZQYS010000296.1:0-2125 GCA_045633645.1 Victivallaceae bacterium
AACGTTGGCGGCGGGAATGGTGCAGTTCTGTTCTTTGGAGACTTTTCCGGCAAGTTTTTCGCGCAAAGACATGTAGCCTGCGTTGGGCATGTAACCGATGGCAAAAGGCTCACCGGCTTTACCGGAAATTTCACGCAAAGCCTCTGCCACCTCAGGCGGAGGCGGCAGATCGGGATTGCCGAGACTGAAATCACAGACGGCATCTTCTCCGTACTTTTTCTTGAGTTCCATACCCGCTTCAAACATGCGGCGAATCCAGGAACTGTTGGCAAGATAGCCTTTTATTTCATCACTTAAAAGCTGCATGAAACATACTCCTTACTTTGCGAGGGCATCGGCACCGGCGATGAAGGTATCCAGATGTTTGGCAAGTTCCGGAACGCTGAAATCGTCAACGAGCTTCTGTCCGGGAGCATTCATTTCGGTACCGGCGAGAATCGGCAGATTCCGTTCAACGGCGGCGGCGATAAAGCGATCCATTTCAGCGGCCATCTTGGCGCGTTTTTCAGGATCGGAATAGTTCCAGTTGCGATCGGGGATCAGGGTAATGGCGCGGGCGCCGTATTTCATGTGCAGATCAAGCAGTGCGCCGGGATCGGCTTCACCGCCGGAAAGTCCGTTGAGCCAAGCGACGGTGGGAACTGCGCCGCAGTCAAGGATGAACTGATTCATTTCCTGCAAAGTGGGGAAAGAAGAGGGATCCGGATTCATGTAGCCGACACCGCCCTTTTTCATGGTCTTGGAACGGATAAGAGCTTCAAGTTTCACAGGATCAACTTCAAAGCTGCCGATTTTGCCTTCCCAGTATTCTTTTGCACCGGCACCGAGGACCTTTTCAGCATTCATTCTGTAAGCCTGACAGACGTGACGCTCGGTCACATTGCCATTGGGCGTGAATTCAGAAGCAACTGCATCAAAGTCCAGAGCGATTTCAGAAAGGAAACCGTTGACAGCTTCAACGACGTTGCGGGTACGGGCATTGGCTTTGGCGCGCAGATTGGCGGCAAAGGCTTTGGCTTTTTCAGGAACCTGAGAACTGGTAAAACCGCAGCCCAGGTGATAAGCGATTCCGGGTTCACCGGGGGAGTTGATTTCAACGGCAGAAAGTTCGGGGATGAACACACGGGTTTCCATACCGGCAGTTGCGCGGACGCCCATTTTCTTTGCGGCGGAAAGGAACTCATCAACACCGTCCAACACGTCAAAATCGACCAGACCGACAGCGCGCCAGTTCATCTCTTTGGCGAGGGCAACCAGATAACTGGGGGAGTAGCCGTAGCCGTTGTAAGAGAAGAAACTGTGGCAGTGAAGATTGAAGTAATTTTTTTCAGCAACAGCTTTGTCAAAAGCGGCGGCACGGACTGCGGGATCAAATGAATTGAGTTTTTCGTCAAGCATGATAAATTTTCCTTATATTATATGATAGATTCTGTTGATTACATAGCTTCGGGGACACCGATGGTCAGCGTTGCAAGACCGTCTGAAACGACTTTGCGGACGGCCTGAGCAAGAGCCAGACGGCCGGCAGCAAGGACGGGATCTTCTGAAGCAATACTCACCACAGGACACTCACGGTAGAAACGGTTGAAACATTTGCAGAGGTCAAGCAGATATTCCACAAGTCCGGAACAATCGCGGCGTTCAGCGCAGAGTTTAAGCTGAGCGGGATAGAAATACAGTTTGACGGCAAGTTCCTTTTCAAATTCGTGTCCGAGACGGCTCCAATCGGCTTTGGCGGGATCGATTCCTGCCTCCGCCGCCTTGCGGCTGATGGAGTTGATTCTGGCGGCAACGTACTGGACATAAGGTCCGGTATCTCCCTCAAAACGCAAAGAAGCGGCCGGATCAAAGGTGATCGTGGTTTTGGCATTGAACTTCAAAAGCATGAACTTCAAAGCGCCCAGTCCGATCAATTCACTGCGTTTTGCAAGTTCTTCAGCAGAAATTTCATCACCGTAACGCTCTTTGCAGGCATCAGCGGCAAGCTGTGCCATCTCGTCAAAGAGATCATCAGCGTCAACAACAGTTCCTTCGCGGCTCTTCATTCTGCCGGAGGGCAGATTGACCATGCCGTAAGAGAGGTGATAAAGTCTGTCCGCCCAGTCATAGCCAAGCTTTTTGAGGA
>JAZQYS010000297.1:0-4632 GCA_045633645.1 Victivallaceae bacterium
TGATGGAAGTCGTTGAAAAGTTCCAATATTTTATGGAGCTGAAAAAACGTTACGGATTGTAATAGTCTTTATGCCTGGGAACCAATGAGGGAATCAGGGGAAGGAACAGCAGAAAGAATGCCAGCATAATGGTAAACATGCCGAAAAGGAACTGGTATTTTGTCATTTTCATTCCCCAGAGTTCCCACTCAGGCGCAAGGGCTCCGCAGCCGAGAATGAAAGTTGTGACCAATCGCCCGACGGCGGCCCCAATCAAACTTGATGTGGAAAAAAACGCCGTCGTCATCACTTTGTTTCCCGGCTTTGAAAGAGCCATCATTTCTGTTGAATTGATACATGAAATGAACGCTGAAGTTATTCCGCTGAACAGAAACACGCCGGCAAGAATCACTTTTAAAAGCGGATTCTGCGGAACGGAAATCAACAGCAGAATACAGACAAAAAGTCCGGCAAGGTGTGTTCCCACCTGACAGACTTTGATTTTAAAACGCTTGATAACTTTTCCGACGATTCCGAATCCGATAATCAATCCGGCAAGAGAAAGTGCGGAGTAATTCATCAGCGTTTCAGCCCCCATGTTGAGAGAACTTTTCATATAGATAACGCCCAGCGTTACAGCAGTGGAATAAGCAAGCGTCACCAGGCAGGTATAGAATGCAAATCCTATCAGAGAAGAGTTTCTGAAACAGAATCTCAATGCCAGAGCAATATTGACTGTCTCACGCCGGGCATGGGGATCAACGGGCATACGGTCCATTTCAAATTTACGTCCGAGAAGTCCGAGTCCGCCGCAGACAAAAATAATCTGCATAAGCCAGACGGGCGGCTGGGTTCCCATGAGTTTTCCCAGACAATAGAGCAGAACAGCATTGAACAAAGTATACGAAAAACGCATTTTCCCGAAAAAACGGCTGCGGTCGCCGGGCAGCAGAAAATTATCCAGCATGGGATACCAGCAGGAGGAATAAATATCCTGGGTCATGGCATAAGTAAATCCGCAGAAAATCATGATATATTTTCCGTAACTTCCGGCAAAAGCGGCACATGCCATGCCAAGAAAAGCACAACACCCCGTAAGACAAGTGAATGTATACGCCTTCCGCAATCCGAATTTTGCCGTAAGTGCTGCGCAGGGAATCAGAAAAATCACGCCCGCAATACTGCTGATCGCCGTGAAAAACATATTGAAGGATTCGTCCGCCCCCATCAGAGAAAGATAAATGACAATCACTGCGGTTGTTCCGAAAAGTTTTTCAGAAACACAACCGAAAAAAGTGGATAAAATAGCGTTGTTTTCCGCCTTTTTACGAACCTGAGGAGAAAGACTTTCTGCAAAACTCATAATTTACAATCTTTGAAGTTCAGAGAGAAAAACCCGCCTTTTTGAAACTGTCAAGCTGTTCTTTGAGAGAAACTTCTGCCGTATCATACGCTTTGATTTCAGACTGTATTGAAATCAAACGCGGAGCCGTTTCAAGTTTTTTAACGATATTTTTCCAATCAGCAATACCGAGTCCCGGAAGAACGTGCAGATCGCCGATACCGTTGTTATCGTGCAGATGACAGGTGACGATATTTTCAAGCATGGCATCCAGTTGACTGCCTTGAGGAATAACGCAGTCATTCTCCCAGCCGCAGCGTATCCATCCGGCAATGTCTTCAAAATTTTTACCGGGAAAATCTTCAAGCAGCAGTGCGTGTCCGGAATCATAACAGTATCCGAGATACGAAGAATCATACTCTTTTATCACCGTATTGAGAAAGTCTCCGGTCGATGAGGGCAGAAAGAGGTTTTCAACGGCAATCACCACCTGCATTTTTTCAGCATAGGGAAGCAAAATATCCAACTGACGGCAAATACACGATTTGGCGCGCGGCAGATCGACCGAGGGATATTCCACGCCGCCGGGCGCGCGCTCTCCGGTCAAAAGAGTCCGGGAGGTGTGAACAGTTACCGTCCGAGCGCCGAGTTCAGAAGCAGCTGCAATGCTCTTTTTAATGGAGTCAACGGCAAACATTTCATCTTCTTTTACGGGGTAGCCGAGAGATTCTATTGATCCGTGCGGGGCATGGACATCAAAAATTTCCAATCCCGCTTCTTCTGCACACTTGCGCAGAAGAGAACCAAATCCCTGCTCTTCCCAGCAGCGGCGGACATTGGCGACATCCAGATTCAGACGGTGAACGCCCGCTTCTGCAAATTGATTCAAATGCGCAGAAATACAGGCACGATCTCCGCTGACACGCGCCCCCCATGACAACAACGGCAGTTTGCTATTCATGACAGTCCCCCTCTGATTCCATCTGCTTCAAACAATCAGCTGTTAAGATCCCACTTTGAAGTTTTTTCACCGGCAGGATAAATCCATTTACCGTTGGTGAAGTCCGGGAAAGGAACAGGAACACTTCCGGCAGCGATGGAAGCTTCGGAGAGAGCCGTTACCGCCATCCAGGCGGCGCAGTCGTAGACGTCAATGGGCGGAACAGTCCGGTTGCGGACGGCATTAAGAAATGCTCTCAATGCAAGAGTATCCATTCCGCCGTGTCCGCCGGTCGGATTGTCGCGGAATTCTTTCCAGATGGGGTGATCGTATTCTTCATAGAATTTGTCAATCGGATCCCAGAGGTGGGAGGAATAAGGATTGCCCGCCACGTCAATGTTGATTTTCGTTTCACTGATACCCTCAATGAAAATACCTTTGGTATCTTCAAGCCAGATACCCTTGGTTCCCTGAACACGGCAGTCGCGGGAGTAGGGACGGGGCAAAGAGATGCTGTGAGTCAGAGCAATCGTTTCGCCATTGGCACATTTGATGATGCTTGAAACCACATCTCCCATGGCGTAATCCGTGATTTCAGCATTGAGTTCCTTTGCACGCTGTTTGAAGCCGCAGGCTTTTGAGGCGAAAGAACAGATGCTCAAAAAGCGGTTTCCTCTGTTGATATTGAGGATTTTGGCAATGGGACCGAGGCCGTGCGTGGGATAAAGGTCACAGTTGCGTTTCAGGTTATGGACGGCGCGTTCAGTTCCCCGTCTTTCTTCGCCGACAAGTTCGGCACCGATATCATGTTCGTAACCGCAGGAGCAGTGGACAATTTCTCCGAACATGCCTTTGCGGACAAGGTTCATAACCATCAGTTCATTTCTGCCGTAGCAGCAGTTTTCAAGCATCATGCAGGAGCCGCCGTATTCCTCAGCGTTATGAACAAGCTGCCAGAGTTCTTCAACAGAAGAGGCGCCGCCGACTTCAATACCGGCATATTTTCCCGCTTTCATGGCATCTTTGGCAATGGCAAGATGAGAGTTCCATGAGGTGGGAATCAAAACGGCATCCACATTTTTATCGGCAAGCAGTTCCGTGTGTTTTGAATAAACGGCGGGAATCGGCAGATTGTGTTTTTTGAAAAGTTCACAGGTGAAATTGATCCGTTCCGGATTGATGTCGCATATTGCCGTAACGCAGCATTCTTCCTGAGAAAAATCGCGGAGTGTTGCAAGCAGAGTTTCCGCGCGCGGTCCGAGACCGATCACGCCCAGTTTAACAGTATTATTATTCATAGAGTAAAATCCCTTGTATTGTTTGAGATTAAAGTAGCATTTATTTTGTTTTTTTCAAGCAAAGAGGAAAGAGGAAAACTTCTTTTCACACAAAAAAAGAAGTTTTCCTCTGCCCCTTGTTTTCAACAACGGAACAAACCGGTGATGTTTTTCTCAATATGAAGAGTTAATTTTGCAAGCCAGCCGGGACTCCGTCCCAACAGAGAATCCTTTTCACAATGGGATATCCACGGAAAAAAGCACTATTTTTACCAGCCGGACACCAAAGAAACCTAAAAAGCACCGCAAGCACTCAGTGAATGCTTTTCTAAAGCCAAAACGCAATTATTCCCGTTTGCGGATTCCACGTTTGACAGCAACAAGTTTATCAACATAGACCGCGTTTTCTTTTTTTGATCCTTTGACATACGCAGGACCTGTCAGTTTGCAGGAGATATAAAGTTCGTACTCCCGGTCTGCATCGGCATGGTTCCATAACTGATTGTACATTTTGGACAATTCCATCCGCCAGGAACGGTGTCCCCGCAAGGTTTGTCTTTCAAATCCTTGCGGAAGAGCGATCCCCATTTTATACAGGTGATATTTTTCATCCTGCGGAACTTCGGACGGCTGAATGATCAGTTTAAGTTCCTGCTTTTTGCGAGTCATGTTATAGAGCGTAAACTCCATGGGATGCGTTGCATGGGTAAAACGGCTGCCGGGAGAAAACTCCGGCAGTTTACAGGCTTTGCCGTAAGTCGCATCAGGATCATCAGCAAGAGTTCTGATATCACAAAGCAACGCAGAAAACTGCACCACATCCAACCGTTCCATTCCCGGCGGAATCGGAATGGGATTTTTGAGCATTTGTAAATTTTCAAGATCGCGTTTTAAATTCTTTTTGACCGCAGCTGACTTTGGCAGATTGCTGAAAAAATATCTTTTATAAGCCAAACGCATATTCTGTTCAAGACGGTCACAGAGAAATTTATGCTCCATTCCGGTTTGGCTGGCAACCTGTTTCCACAGGTGAGCTGCGGAAAAATCGACCGGCAATCTTTCGATCCGGACATTTTCCAACCGTTCCGGATCGT
>JAZQYS010000298.1:0-11879 GCA_045633645.1 Victivallaceae bacterium
TTCTTTGTCGATGAAAAAGATTTGCAGCAGATTGCTCTCAAAGTGAAAGCATCTGCTGCATGGAAATGTCTTGCTGTTGATTCCGATTCTCGGCGTGGCGTGCTGGTGTTTGTCAGGACCAAGCGTTGAACTTTACAAATCAGGCGAGTGTATCGCGGCAGACACGCAGAACGTTTCCGCCGATGATTTTTTGGATTTCTTCGTCTGAATATCCGCGCTGAACCAGACCGACAGTGTAAAGCGGCCAGTTGGTCCAAGCCAGACTGTCCCATTGCTCTTCCGTCGCATCAACATTTGCGCCCGGCGGAGTCCAGAACTGTTCGTAGATACTGCGGTTGGCGGGGAATTTGTTGTTGAAAGTCACTTCTCCGACAGCTGAACCGGTGTCCGTACCGATGGCAACGTGATCCACACCGAAAGTTTTGGCAACATAGTCAATGTGGTCAATGAACGATTTGAGGTTCTTTTCAAGCTGAATGAATTTGGGATAGGCGCAGATACCGATATAACCGTTGGTCTTTTTGATGGCGGCGATAACGTCATCACCCTTTGCACGGTAGTGAGTTGAGAACTTTCCGGCGACGGAGTGGCTGGCAACAACGGGCTTTTCGGAGCAGAGTGCGGTTTCAAGACTGGTGCGCTGACCGCTGTGTGCGACGTCGGGAATGATTCCAACCCGGTTCATCTCTTTGACGACATCTTTTCCGAAAGCACTCAATCCGCCATCGCTCAATTCCGCACAGCCGTCACCGATAAGATTGCGGCGGTTGTAGGTCATGTGCATCATGCGGACGCCGAAGTTGAAAAAGACCTGAAGATACATCAACGCTTCATGACTTGAAATCAGTTTAGAGGGGATGGGAACGCCATTGGTTGTTATGTAAAGAGCCTTTTTTCCTCTTTCGCGGATTCCTGCAAGCTGTTCGGGGAATGCGGCACGTTCATAAACGCTGTCCACACGATCAATGACGCCGGTATAGGAACTCAGACGTTTGATCAATGTTTCAATATCGTTGCTTTCTTCGCCGCAATTCTGGAAAACGCAGTCTACACCGGACATATCCCAGATTTCACGGAGTTTTTTCTGATTTTCAGCATCTTTGAAACCTGAGCACATGCCGAATTCTTCATAGGCGTAACGCAGTTCATCTCTGCTGGCATGTTCGTCTATCAACTGATCGATCCGGGCGCAGTAACCGGCAGCGCGCGGCATAAAACTGTATGCATCAAAAACAAAACTGTTTTTGTGAAGTTCAAGACCATGTTCAAGATCTTTTTTTGAGGGGTTGAGTGCGGCAAGACCTGCCTGCCATTTTCTTTCATAAATCGTCATTTTTCCCGAATCCTTCATTTTAATTTGGGGTTGGAAGAATATACTTGTCCAGTTGAGGAAATTCAAGTTGAAAAAACAGCAATTTCGCAATTTAATGCGGAGTTTTGTCTTGTTTCTGTTGTAATAACGTGGTTGTTTTCAACTTGAATAATCACCGGATGTTTCCTGTAAGATGTTTTTCTTTGCGGCTGACATCCGGAATTTACGGGGCGGTATGCCGATTACTTCCCGGAATTTTCTGCAAAAGTAATTACTGTCAGAAAATCCGCATTCCTGAGCAATTTCAGTCATATTCAAGTTGGTATGGAGCAACAGTTCCGAGGCGTGCATAACACGCAGATTTATAAGATATTGAATCGGCGTTGCACCGGTTGTTTTTTTGAAAATCAGAAAAAAATTGCGCGTTGACATATTTGAGCGTTTTGCAAGATCTTTTATTGATATATCGGTGTTATAATTCGTTTTGAGGAAACTTATGATTTCTCCGATACGGAAAGGGGGCGCACTCTTTTTTACAGCGCGTTCTCCGGTCCGGCACAACATGACAATCAGCTGCATGAGCAAAGCCAAACTGAGCAAGTTATTGCCGGAACGGTTTTCTTTGAGTTCTCTGTTCATTTCACTGATTATATCGGCGGCTTTTTTCAATTCATCTTTTTCAAGATGCATAAGCACTGGAGAAGAATTGGAAATATCTTCAGAGTTCTCCGGAAAAAAACACTTGAACAGCACCAGAGAATAACCATCCAGTACCGGCAGGTAAAGCTGATTTGCATCATAAATGATATTGACAAGCTCCAAATCCGAAGTTTTATCGTATGCGTGGATAACTCCCGGATGAATCAATAGAACATCTCCGGCGGAAACGGGTGTGTTTTTTCCGTTTAAGAGGTGTTCACCCGAACCGCTTAAAATGATGACCAGTTCGCTGTGGAAATGGTCGTGAAAACAGCGGGCATGATGTTTCCCGGCTGGAATGGGAACAACCCACAGCGGCATACGCTGGGGGGGCATGAAATCCTGTAAATGATAATGAAGATCAATCTGCGGCATATTTTTTCCTGATTTGATTACTTTGCATTATAATACTATAAAAAAGCAGTTTTGTCAAGGTTTTTGATGTAAAAATGCGCTATATTTATACTGTGTTTTTGGATTTTGGCAAACCCGAAGGACGAGATGTGTTTGTCAGGATACAAAAAATCATTCAAAAAAATTGAAAATTTCACAGTTATACTGAAAGTGAACGTGTATCATGAAAAAATTTCTGATTTTCTGTACGGTTGTCGGATTGACTTTTGCCGCTTTTTCTGTCCCTGAATATCTGGTGACGGGAGAGAATCCATCAAGATTGGAAAAATTGGCTGAAAAAGAACTTCTGTATTTTTACCGGAAAATTTATCAGCGTGAACTGAAAAAAATATCTTCCCAAGATGCCAAAGGCAAAAAAGTTATTTTCCTGGGTGATACTGCAAGTGCCCGGGATAACGGTTTTGCTCCTGCAAAATTCGACAAAGAAGAGTGGATGTTAAAGACTGTCGGAAATAATCTGATTATTGCCGGAGGACGTCCTGCCGGAACTTTGTACGGCGTTTACGAATTGTTGGAACGTTTGGGGACTGCATTTATTGTACCGGGAGAGATTTTACTGCCGGATAAAAAAGTCAAGTTCCCCCGTTTTGATGAAAAACGCAAGCCCGCATTTGCCGGAAGACTTATTTGGGATGGTACGCCCACGGTTTACCATATCACCAAGGCGGACGATAATATAAAACAAGACTATCTTTTGTGGATACTCCGCAATCGTATCAACGGCGGTCAGACGTCCCGGTTGAAACCGGTTTATACCGGAGATTATTTCAATTTGACGACTTATCCCTATCACAATCTTGATGTCTATGTACCGCCGGAAAAATACTTTAAAACGCACCCTGAATATTTCCGGATGGATGAATTCGGAAAAAGAGTTCCACCGAAGAAAGTTCATCAATACGGTTCTCTCTGTATGTCCAATCCCGAGGTGAAACGGGTGACGCTGGAGTCTTTGCGCAACTTTATCCGGCATGACCGCAAAACGCTGCCCGAAGAACAATGGCCGGCGATTTATGATATTTCAGAGTTGGATGCAACGGATTACATCTGCCGTTGTACTGAATGCAAAAAGGTCATTGCAGCCACCGGCTCAGAAAGCGACTTGCTGCTGAGTTATATCAATTATATCGCAACAGAAATCCGGAAAGAATATCCGGAGATTATCATCCGTACTTCTACCCGCCGCCGTATGCCCGGAAAACTGCAGCCGGCAAAAAATGTATTGATGACTGCGGGGCATTCTTTTTTCTTCAATCCCTTTAAACCGTTTGAGCTTAAGGAGCATCCTGACTATGCTGCATATTTTCGCAGTTGGCAGAAAATTTCCTCTCAGCTGCAAATTTGGGATTACTGGAATCTCGGCGGTGCGGCTTATCAGAATCCGCCGCGTGTGGAAACGGTTGTTGACAGTATTCAGCCGGACTTGAAGTTTTTCCTTGAAAATAAAGTCGTCAGTATGTTTATTGAAAACGGCAGAGACCGGGTCGCGCCGCAGAACTTTTATATGCTTAATTGTTTTGTCGGCAGCCGTTTGCTGGTGGATACCGATGCGGATGTTGAAAAGTTGATCGAACTGTTTTTCAAAGGTTATTACGGTCCGGCGGCTCCGGTTGTCAGAAAGTATTTTGACTTGATCCGTGCCGGTATCAAAAAATATCCGCAAAAAGATGCGAACAGCATTACCGTCGGTCATTGGAAATACCTGACGCCCGGATTTATGCTTGATTTTTATTCGGAATTGAAAAAGACAGCTGCTGAGTTGCCGACAGCGGATGCCCGTTTTGCCAAACGGGTACGTCATGAATTGATATCTCCGCTGTGGTACACTCTGGCAAAATGGCATATTTTTGAAGAAGCGTTTACTGCCCGCGGTATTTCCCGCAAACAGCTTATTGAAGAATGCCGTCGGTATGTCGGAGAATACATTTGCCGTTATCCGCTTAAAAATTCTGAAGTGATAAAACAGGAATTTGAAAAACGGTTTTCAGCCTCCGTCAATTTGTTTCCCAGACCGGAAAAGTTCAAAAATATTCCGGACAGGGATTTCCGTTTGCTTGTTTATTCCAACTTCAGGACCGTTCCGAGATTCAATGCATTTGTCGTAAAAGACAAGGATTCTCTGATCGGACATGCGCTGAAATCTGCTTACTCTGAAAAGGGATACCAGGGAGTCAATGTCATTATACCCACGCCGCACAAATTCAATACCACATTTTTTGAATTGCGTTGTTATCCCGGTTCTGTGTCAACGACTTTGCGTCATGTTTATCAGGATGAAAAATATCACTGGTACCGCTTGCCGGGGTCTGTCGTTTTAAGTGAGAAAAACGTATTCTGGGGACAAGGCTGGGCGGTTCAGGCCAGAGCTGATCAATGGTTCACTCTGACCAACGGCGACCCCAAAGACAATACCTGGGATCAAATCTGGTTTTCTGCAAAGTTCACGGGACCTGCGTATGTGCCGGGTTCAAAAAAACAGAACGCAATCTATGTTGATATGCTTGCTGCTGTCAGAAACAGCAAAGATCCGGATTTTATCAAAATTGCAGATTATACTTTTGACGGTCAGAAGTGGCAGAACGGAAAAAAATCTGTCAAATCCAATCGCGGAACTCTTGAGATATCCCGGAGTCAAAAGCAGCAGACTGTACTCGGACCGGTGAAATCCTGTACTCCTGATGATGTTATTATTCTTAAATTACGTTCAGAAGGCAGCAAAAGGGTCGCCTGTTATTTTTACGATGCCGATGGCAAGATAACGGGTACCAAAGTTTTTCCGGTTCCGGATACCGGGCGTCAAAATGAATATGTTTTTAAACTTCCGGACATGGATAAGCGTAATATCCGTTCTTTCAGAATCGCATTGATCGTTCCCGCAGGACGGGGCATTTGTAAATTCAGTCAACTGCAGGTTTTTAAAGCCACCGGATTGAATATGCCCGACTCTGTAAAAATAAAATAAATGGCGGTTATTTATGAAAGTATTTGAAGAGTTGATTCGTCCGTACCGGACGGAAAATTTTGAAGATAATACAGTTTTCTTTGACTTTGGGAAACATGCATTTGCAACTTTTGAAGTTGAAGTTTTTTCTTCCGTTGTTCAGGATATAACTCTGGCTGTCGGAGAATCTTCTGCCAATGGACGGGTTGATCAGAGTCCGGGCGGTGCGCTTGTCTATCAGGAAGAAAAAATAACCGTTCCCAGTGGAATCAGTTGCTTGAAAATGCAGATGTCTCATGCCGGATACAATGATGGAACACTGAAACTTGAACATGAAGCAGCACCTTTCCGTTATGCGGAAATCCGGGGGAATGTGACTGTCCGCCATGCATGGCAGCGTGCTTTTTTCGGACGCTTTGATGAAGATGCATCTGATTTCAAGAGCAGTTCTCAAAATCTGGATAAGATTTGGGAATTTTGCAAATATACCATGAAAGCGACAACGCCCTTCGGCGTATTCATTGACGGCAACCGTGAACGGCAGGCGTATGAGGGAGATGCTTATATCAATCAATTGGGGTACTTCGTTTGTACATCAGATGGTGAAATAGCAAGAAATACCGTTGACAGGCTGTTGGAATATCCGACATGGCCGACGGAATGGCGTCTTTCAATGATTCCGATAGTTCATGATTATCTGCTTTATACCGGCGACTTGACAAGTGTCCGGGCATGGTATGAACGTTTGCAGGAAAATCTGTTGACCGAAGGAATCAATGATGCCGGACTTTTAAATCCTGCATTGCTCTTGACTGCCCGGAAGTCTCTTGGAATCGGAAATGTTGTCATTCCCATCCGTGATATTGTTGATTGGCCCGTCGGCGAAAGAGACGGATATGAAATGGGCGAAGTCAATCTGGTTCCCAATTGCTGGCAGTACATGGCATTGTGCCGTATGGCTGATCTCGCCCGGAGTCTGAATAAAAATGATGCGGCGGCAGAGTTTCAAAAAATGGCAATCCGTTCCAGAACAGCCATTCGCTCTTGTATGTTGAAAAATGGACTTTTTGTGGACAATCCGCAATCAGAACACACTTCTTTGCACAGTTGTATTTATCCGGTTCTCTGGGGAATTTCTGAAAAAGATGAAAATGCAAAAATACTTCAGTTGCTTCAGGGCAAAGGTATGGCATGCAGTGTGTTTACTGCACAATCTCTTTTGGAGTGCTGTTTTGAAAACGGATTATCTGATTACGGATTGGACTTGATTACTTCACGCGGAAAACGTTCCTGGAACAATATGATTGACTGCGGTGCCACGATAGCAATGGAGTCCTGGGATAAATCTTTCAAACCCAATCTGGATTGGAGTCACCCCTGGGGAGCTGCTCCCGGAAATATCATTATCCGTCATATTGCCGGAATCCGTCCGTTTGAAGCGGGATTCCGGAAATTTTCCGTTTCTCCGAATCCGGGATGGCTGCAGTATTTCAACGCCCGGACACCGTCACCTTATGGCAATATTTCTCTTGAAATGCCGCAGCCCGGAATGTATGTCCTGAGTGTTCCGGAAAACACCTGTGCCGTTTATCAGGGCAGGGAGTATGGCAAAGGAGTGCATGTTTTAAGCTGAAAAGGGTTGAAAAATTTGTCATATATGCTAATTTATAAAGATTACCCGAATTACAGAAGGAATATGACAATGGAAAATACTGTGAAAAAAAATGGTTTCAACGGCAAACAGTTCGCCGTTTGGATGGCGGCGTTGATTCTGGGAAGTATTCTCGGCACTTTGGGCTGCGCCCCGCTGAACAGTTTTTTTGATTTTATCGCGGCTGTTTATACCCGCCTTTTCAAGTTTGCCGCTGTGCCGACGATTGCACTTGCCATCACAACAACACTTGCGTCACTTGGAGCCAAACGCAATGCCGGAAAAATTTTTCTGCATACCATTACCTGGACACTTCTTACTACTTTTGCCGCCGCCGGAGTCGGTGCCTTGCTCTACAAATTGATTGCTCCCGGTAATCTTCCTGCGGAACTTGTCAAACGCGGACAGGCGGATGTGCCTGCCAATCTCGGTAAATTTTCTTATTATGACCATCTGCTTTCAGTTGTTCCTGACAATGTGTTGACACCGGTTCTTACCGGAAACGTGTTGAGCATTCTGCTTGTTGCTGCTGCAGTTGGAATAGCCTTGGCTGTGTTGAGAGAATCTGAAAACATCCGTGTTCTGACCAAGGCAATCGAGGGACTTCAGGAACTTTTGTTTGCGCTCATAAGAGCATTGGTTTGGGCTCTTCCGCTTGGAATCGTGGCTTTTGCCGCACAACTTTCTGCTCAGATGTCCGCCGGCGTGATCGTCGGAGCGTTGGGAAAATATGTGGCAGTTGTTCTGGGCGGAAATGTATTGCAGTTTTTTGTGGTTCTGCCTCTGTTCCTGTTGGCAAAAGGTTTGAACCCTGTCAAAGTTTTCCGCAATATGCTTCCGGCGGTGCTGATGGCACTGTTTACTAAAAGTTCTGCCGCGACATTGCCGGTAACGGTTGCTTCTGCTGAAAACAATATGAAAGCCAAACCTGAAGTTGCCCGTTTTATTCTGCCTGTCTGCTGTACGATCAATATGAACGGCTGTGCCGCTTTTGTGCTGGTGACCTCTTTGTTTGTCATGCAGAATAACGGTGTCTCGCTGACTCTTCCTCTGGTCCTGCTCTGGATGCTGATTGCAGTTGTTTCCGCAATCGGTAATGCCGGCGTGCCGATGGGATGTTACTTTTTGACCTTGTCTCTTGTTTCCGGAATGGGAAATGCCGTCGGTATTCTCGGTATTATTCTGCCCATTTATACTGTTATTGACATGATTGAAACAGCGGTCAATGTCTGGTCGGACTCCTGTGTCTGTGCCATGGTTGACAAATCCATCAAAGCCGAAGAATGATATTCTTTTGCTTGACTTGAACAAATTTTGCTGTATAGTATACCGGATAAATTTTAAGGAAGGTGTCTTTTATGCCGTTGCTTGTTTTCATGTATCATCGGATTTTGCCGGAGCCGCACCCGGAGGCTGTTGATCTGCCGCTTTTCAGAAAGCAGCTGGATTATCTTCAGGAAAATTTCAATGTCTTAACTCCTGAAGAAACTTATCAGTATCTCCGTGAAGGGAAAAAGCCTGCCGGAAAACGGTGCTGTGCTGCGCTTTCCTTTGATGACGGCTGGACGGATAATCTTCTTTTTGCAACGGAAGAACTTAAAAAGCGCAATCTGCAGGCGATGATGGCTGTTTCAGCCGGATTTGCCCATAAGGGGGAATTGCGTTCAAGTCTTGATTCAGAAATTCTGCGGCGTCCGATTGAAGAGTCTGCCGGCGCTGCCCGCAACGGTGATAAGTCCAGTTATCTCAATGAAACAGAACTCAAATATTTGAGTTCCTCCGGTGTCTGGAGTCTTGAAGCACATGGTACACGGCACTTCCTGGGTACGAGGGGCAAAAGTATTCTTTCAGCACCGCAGGGAACAAGCTCTGCCGATTTTGAAAGTATGCTGCGTGAGGATATTCTCAACAGCCGCCGGTATCTTGACAACTTGACCGGAAAGACCGGAAAGATGTTTTTCTGGCCCTACGGACATTACAGCCGCCGCGCCGCTGAAATTGTCAGTCAGTGCGGATATGATGTGCAGTTTTCAGTGTATAAAGGCGCCTGCCGTCCGGGAGATAAACGGATGGTTCTGCCGCGTATCGGTGTGTCGCGGTGGAAAAAATTTCATAAAAACAGCATTGTTTTCAGCAACGGTATATTAGAAATGCTGCACGGACTTTTCCATACTGAAAAAGTTTGTTTTGATGATTTTTATCAGGAGGAAAAATGAATCCGGACTCTCTTATTCAATCTTATTCTTATCTGCGGGCAGAGGATGCAGTTAAAATGCGTACTCTGCTTTCAGATCTTCCTGACACAGATCATCTCCTTGAACATGTGTTCTGGACAAATGCCCTTGCTGATACGGATGGTTCTTTGCGGACATTTTATGCGCCGCTTCCTGAAAAAGAAAAATTCAATGCTGCAAGTTTTGATACGGCGGATACTCTTCCTGTTATTGAAAAGTGCGGAAAATTCCGCCGTCTGCGTGTGACAACGCACCGCGTTTTGAATCTGGGGGCATTTGACGGAGAAGAAAGTTTTTTTGCCGCTCTTTCTCAGAAGAACCGCAAAAAACTGCGCTGGCTGCGCAATACCATGCCGAAACTCGGCTGCCGGGTTGTTCCGCTGGAAACAGAAGAAGATTTCAAATTGTTTGAAAAACTCTATTGTGTGCAGTTTCCGAAATATACTCCCGGCGGCGTGGATAATCAGGCGGTCTGGCGCATTTATCAGAACTTTATTACTCAAAAACGCAGTTTCAGTTTTCTGTTGTTGGATGAGAATGGCGAACCGCTGGCTGCTGCACTTGGGTATTTTAACGGAAAATCATATAATTATACCCATCTTACACGCAGTAAGGGAGAGTATGATAAATACTCCCCCGGTTATTATTTGACCTATTGTATCCTTATGCGGATTTTATCTGAACATCCTGAAACGGAATACTTCTTTATGGGACCGGGGGAATACGATTACAAACGTGCCTTCCTTGGGGTCCCGTTTGCCATATACCGTTATGTGCGCAGCGGAGTATTGAATCTGCCGGCACTTCTCAGGTTGGCGTTCCGCAGCAGAAAAGAGCAGAAAAATTTCCGTGCGCAGTAAAAAGTTATTTTACTTTGACCACAATATAGCCGTATTTGCCTGAAACGCTGACTTTATTGCCCTTGAGACTAACGCCGGGGGAACTTTCCATAATGACCGTTTGGGCATTTTCTGCAAAGGGCAGGATGTAATCTTTTACGCTTTTGTGGAAATCGGCATAAATCTTTTTGCCGTCTTTGACGGGGATGGCAAAGAGAACTGTGGCATCTCCGATTTTTTCAGGATTGAAATAACAGCGGTATCCGACGGCTTCCAGAACTGTTCCGCCTTTAAACACCTGTTTGCCCCGTGAAAATTGAGTCGGATAAGTCTTGTGCCAGTTCGGGATGATGAATGCGGATTTGTTTTTTGCGCGTTCACTTTTTCGGAAAATACCGTGTTCGCTGTCAAGTCCCAGCACGTTACCGATTTTTCTCTTCCGTTTTCCGTTTTCAATATTGCCGACAAATTCTATCCAGCGGTCCGGCTGGTCGAGGGGATCAACGTATCCGCCGTTGACCTTGATTTGAAAACGCGTGGCTGCCGGTCCGCTGGTTTTGCGTATAACGGTCAAATCCTGAACCGCGGCAAAATCGTAACACCGGGAGTCTGTCATGTATTTTTTCTGCGGACGGTAAAACGCCTGAGCCTTGCGCCAGTCGGTCTTGGCTGATTCCTGAACGGGTTTCATCTTGGGAATGTATTTTTCGTAAAAATCAAAGCCAGCTATACTTAAGTCACTGTCCTGCATAGGACTTACACCCATAAGACAAATGTCTTTCGGGAAAGTTATCCGGGTATCCACTCGGCAGGAAGAATTAGGATAAAAATTATAAGTTATTTCATAAACCGCATAAAAATCATTAACTTTGTTGTGCTGAAATTTCGCAGCGGCAAGAGCTTCAAAATTGCAGATGGCAGTTTTTTCAGTTACAGTAAAGACTTTGCCGGAAACGACTTTATCAAAGGGGAGATCTTTGCCGTCAACGGTATATTTGCATTCAAGAAGACGGGTGCCGGGAAAGTTTGGATAATTTTTGACTGCCTTGGCTTCCGGAACAGCTTTTTTGCGGATTTGAGGAACGACTGTAAAAGAATCTTTTGAATTGATTTTGACGATGTAATGTTTGTCTTTGAATTTTTTGCCGATATCATCCTTTGTGAATTTGTGTCCGGGCTGCGTGATGGTTGTGCCGTTGAAACCGTGGTTTCCGCTTAAAATATAAATTTCGCTGCGCTTGGCGTCAGGATACATGTGCATAACGCCGGTGGAGTCTCCGCACCAGTGAAAGGATTTGGGGAGTTTTGAGGTTCTCTTCGTGAGAGACTCAAGCGTTTGTGTTTTGGGAATAAAATAGGTACTGCTGAAATTAAACTGTTTATTGTTCCATCCCGGACCGCAAAGCAGTAAAAGATCTTTTTTTTCATCCCAGTTTGTTCTTATTGCGAGCGTCTTGTTTTTCCGCATAAAGACACTGAGAGTATTATTTGCGTGAACTGCAAAAAGACATACGGAACAAAAGAAAAAGAGCAGTGCTTTCATATCAAAATTTTCTCCGGGCTGGTTGTGAAAAATAAAAATCCGCAGCTGTCACAGGCAACTGCGGATTTTTTTTGAGTGAGTCCTCAGAACTTGACCAGTTCCTGAACCTTGACGGGTTCGCCGGTGCGCATGGAAATATTGGCACCGATACCGGTCAGAATGGACATTGCACCATCGGTGAAGTCCGCCGCATGACCGAGAGGATCGTTTTCAACACCGATGAAAAGGTTGTTCATCAGACGGATA
>JAZQYS010000299.1:0-3668 GCA_045633645.1 Victivallaceae bacterium
CCAAAGAATATACCCACAGCGGATTTGACCGGGGACATCTGGCTCCGGCAGCAGATATGGCATTTGCCAAACAGACAATGCTGGACAGTTTTTTGATGAGTAATATGTCGCCGCAGCTTCCTGGATTCAACCGGGGCATCTGGAAGAGATTGGAAGAATTAGTGCGGGCGATCGCTCTCAAAGAAAAAGAGATTTATGTTGTTACCGGAGCGATATTTCCACCCGCGTCTGAAACCAAATATCTGCCATCTGGCAAAATCACCATTCCCAAAGCGTTTTACAAAGTCATTTATGACCTGACTCCACCAGTAAAAATGATCGGCTTCATCATTCCTCACCGTTCTTCTGACCAACCATTGCAAGTGTTCGCCGTCAGCGTTGACGAAGTGGAAAAACAAACCGGACTGGATTTCTTCTCCAAACTCCCGGATGATTTGGAAGAACGGCTGGAAATGGTATTTTTAATAAAAAAGTGGGATTTTTGTGATTAACAATATTTTTAAAACGGGATGTCATCATCGTTTTCAAAATCATTGTCGTAATTGGCGGGGCGGGGCTGTATTGGTTGTACTGAGGACGGCACTTGGGGAGTGTTTTCCCGGCGTTCAGAGAGGAGGACTTCAAAGCGGAACTGCAGAACACCATCTTTGTTTTGTGTTTGGGCGGGAAGTTCATTGACAAATAAGTTCATGAACTGTATTTCTTTATAATCATGCACGACTGCATATCCGGCATCGTTACTGAAATATCCGTATTTGTCATCGGCTTTTTTGTAATACCTCCGCAAACTTCTGACCCGAAAAAATTTATCTGTCTGCAAATCCATGTTTCGCAAGGCGATGGAAAAACGCCATTCACAAACGCCATTACGATTGACCGTCTGGGCTGGAATCGCATTGATGTAAAGCGAGATTTTATTGTATTGCGGATCGTGCCGGGCAAATCCGGCATCAACCTGACGGAATTTGATCTGTGAATCTTCCCTGTGAAAATACGGAGCAAGATTTTTGACATAAAGAAAATTGGTTTCAGGTGTGACGGGTGTTTGTACGGCAGTCTGCATAAGGAAGTCTCCTTTTATCGGTTATTGTTGATGGTGTTATATATGATTTTGACTTGATCCACATCTTTGAGTACAATCCCGCCCCGGTAGGTGGCAGCGGTGCTGATCACGATATTTCCGCATCCCAGAATTTGCTGAATCAGAGTTTGGGTATAGCTGACGCTCTGGATCTCATTCAGGCGTAAAGTCTGATTAAAGCGGTTCAAAACTCCACCTTCACTGGTAACACCACGATTGCTTATGATGTAGAACTGTGCTTTTCTTAACAATATGGTATAAAGAATTTTGACAATGATTAATAGAGGAATCAAAAACAATCCGAAATTCAGTGTCCCTGTATGAAGTTTTCCGTTGTTGCAGATAAATCCGGCAATCCCGCTGATAAATAAACTGCCGGTACCAATGCTCAAAACTGTTCCGATACTGAACCAGAAGATGTTCCAGATGCTTCTTGCGATGAAGAGAAAGCGGTTGCCTTTGACTCTGTAAAAGATTTTTTCATTTGCTGTATTCATGTTCACCTCCAATGTTTTGTCCTTCGCCCGAGGCGGGGACAAAACATGAAGATGGGACTGCGGGCGTTCAGCCCGCATACCTGCTGTCAGGCAGCGTCCTGAATGATTTCATCCACCACGGATTCCAAACCGTGTTCGTCAAGAGCATTTTCCGCATCGGCATTAAATTTATCCCAATCATCATTTTCCAATACAGGATAGAACTCTTCCGGCAGCCAGCAGTCTTCAAGCGTTTTTCCGTCATAGGTATATTCTCCCAAAATACGGAAGCCCGGTTCATTGTATTTTGCGGTTATTTCACTGATTTTTGCGTGAGAACAGAACCAGCGAACCCAATCCGCCATTTCTTCCGGCTGCAGACTCCATTTTACATCTCCGGTGATAAGTATTTCAGTTTCATCATCGCTGTATGCTGAAAAGAAGAGATATTTTTCTTTACATCCGACAAATAAACCTTTATCCTCTGCCTTTGCTTTGGCAATTTCAGCATCCAAAGCGGCCTGCAGTTTCTTCTTTTCTGTTTCATCCGGAAAGTTGATTTGACAGTCTACTTCGCACCAGTTAGGCATACATCACCTCCGTTTCCTCTTTGAATTTTTCTTCAGCCATTTGCTTGATTTCCTGTATCTGAGCAACCGTGTATCCTGCCAGCCAGCTTAAATTACCGTCAACGACTTTATCATCGTGAACTTCACACCGCCACAAGTCATCCCCGTCATAAATCCAGTAGCCTTCAAGTTTGAGATCAAAATTTTCTTTCAGCCATTTATTCAACGCCAATACATCATCATCGAAAGAGTCCGGAATATCACCATCTGTCAAATCAAGATCCCAGCGGGTTTTATCATTGGCTCCCTGCCAAAGATAAAATAAGTTTTGCCCCGGATCTTCTTCTTTGAAGCGTTTTTCCAGTTCTTTTGCCTGCTCCTCGCTTTTGCACTGAATGAAGAGATTGCTGTTTGCGTAACCCCAACTCATTTGTTTTGCTCCTTTTGTTATTGTTCTGCGATCGTTGTCCGCCAGCCGGTGTTATCGGTGGCAGTTACAGTGTCGTCTTCAACTTCAATATTGGTATAGCCCAAATCTTCGGCGGTGCGGATGATTTCTCTTACTTCATAAGTACCGCAGCGGTTCAGTTTATCTGCGATATCGCTTGAGATGATTTTCCAGATACTCATTGATTTTCCTCCAGTTCGTGCCAATCGTGCTGACAAGTCCAGCAGATACAGCGTTGTTCGTTTTGTTGTTCTTCCGGATTCCAGATGTGGTCGATGACCTCGATTTCAAAACTTCCGCATTCCGGACAGCTTTCGGTTGCGGTGTAACTCATGATGCCTCGCTTTCCACTACCCGGCATAACCCGACATAGCTTAAAGAATCATTGTAATTCATAATGTAATCTCCCCGGATAAAAGAGGAATCAGAGCGGCCTGCCGGATGAGTTTCCGATTCATCGCAACTATCCCCCATATCCCACTCTTTCAAATAATTCATCGCGGCAGACTCGCCCTGATCCCTGATTATTTCCAAAACTTCTTCGGCATCTTCGCCTTGCAGAAAGATGATGTTCAAATACTTTTTCATGCTTCATTGTTCGAGGTGGTAATTTGTTCAATTTCTTTGCCTGAAGTGTCAAGAATATGCAAAACAAGTTCATTTTTCAATGGTCCCTGGGCAACACCATTACTGTCTGCAATGTGCCAGTGATTATGGGCATCCCGCAAATACCACAGATCCGGACTGTCACAATTCCGGTAATACTTATAGCCGAAACTTGGTATCTCTGCGGCAAAGGTCATAAAGATATGATGAATGGCTGGCGTTTTTTCTCCCTGATAGCAATTCCCGGCATAAAACCACTTGCCATTTTCCTGTTTCAAAGTTGCGTAAGTCGGCAGATATTTCTGCTCCTGATTCCGGCAGAGGTCGGCGGCTTCGCTCTGTTGAATAAGCAATTTACTGTCATTATCCGGCAGACTGCTGTTTTTGAAATACTCAACAAAGCCGTTATCCACTTCATCTCCAGGAACAAGGAATGATGCAAGGGCTTTATGAGAAGTGAAGTCGGAGGCCAAGCGGTCTTAGGAAGA
>JAZQYS010000300.1:0-2127 GCA_045633645.1 Victivallaceae bacterium
ATACTTCTTCTGTTTGCCGTATCCGGCGGAGAGTTGGCGGATTTGAGCCGCGAACTGGATTACCTTGAATTGAGTTTTCTCCATGCGGCAATGCAGCCGGAGACATCTGAAAACCGCAAAAATGTGCAGACAAGACTTCAAAACTTTCACAATCGGCTGATTCGTTTTGAACGCAAACTCAAGCAGAAGAGAGTTCCGGGTATTCCCAACTTTCTGCAGCCTGCGGGACAACTGGTATTGGAGTTTCAACAGCTTTCCTTTACCGGCAACGGTTTCCGTCTGCCGCGTTACAAAGGAACGTCTCTCGGACATTACAGCAGGACCTATAATGAATACCTGCGGGATATCAACACCCTGAAGGGTACGAAAACCCGAGGCAGCCGCGCTGTTCCGACGTTGAAAAATGTTCCGATTGACAACTATCGCGCCTGGCTGGACAGACAAACCCAGTATTATATCCAAAGTTTAAGACGTTACAGTTCAAGATCAGAAAGCCGGAAAAGCAGCAAAAACAAAAAAAACAGCAGAAACAAAATATCAACCAAGACCATAAATATTCTGGAAAGAAACATCATCAACATTGCCAATCTGCGGCTCTGTCTGGTTAAAATCGCCCAAAACAAATTCTATAAAGAATAGGAAATAAAAATGTCAGCTCAAATTATTGACGGAAAAGCAATCGCGGCGCAGATCAACGCCGAAACCAAAGAAATCATTGCCTCTTTGAAGGCACAGGGAAAAGAAACCGCTCTGGCAGTGGTTCTGGTGGGAGAAGATCCCGCCTCTCAGGTCTATGTCCGCAACAAAGTGCGCACCTGTGAAGAACTGGGTATCCGCAGTATCCACAAGGTTCTGCCTGCAACTGCAACCACTGAAGAAGTTCTTGCTCTGATTGATGAACTCAACAACGATCCTGCCGTTGACGGCATTCTGGTTCAGTCCCCTCCCCCGCCGCAGGTTGATGAAGCAAAAGTCATTGAAGCTATCCTGCCCGACAAGGACGTTGACTGCTTTGCTGAACGCAATGTCGGACGTGTTTTAATTGGCAATAATGCCGTTCTCAAACCCTGTACTCCCTGGGGCGTGATTGAACTTTTGGTCCGTTCCGGCATTGAAACCAAAGGCAAACATGCCGTCGTTATCGGACGCTCCAACATCGTCGGCAAACCCCTTGCCGCCATGCTCATGCAGAAAGCTGCCGGTGCCAATGCCACAGTAACTGTTGTTCACTCCGGCACCAAAGATATTGAAAAGTACACCCGTGACGCGGATATTCTGATCGCCGCCATCGGAAAGCCCGAGTTTGTCAAAGGAGATATGATTAAACCGGGAGCCGCCGTTATTGACGTGGGTATCAACCGCATTTTTGATGAAAAACTCGGTAAAAACCGTCTGGTGGGCGATGTCAACTTTGCTGAAGCCGTTGAAGTGGCAGGAGCCATCACCCCCGTTCCCGGCGGCGTTGGTCCTATGACGATTGCCATGCTCATGCGCAATGCTGCGGCAGCTTCTGAGTATTTCCACAAACAGAACAAAAAATAACAATGGCAGACAAAAGTTTTCTGCTTCATATCTGCTGTGCGCCCTGCGGCGGCGGTTGTGTGGAACGGTTGAAACAGGAAGAAAATATTACGCCTGTTCTCTACTACTCCAACTCCAATTTGTGCAGCCAAGAGGAGTTTGACCGCCGTCTGGAATCGGTGAAACGTCTGGCAGAAGCCTGTCATCTGCGCCTTGAAGTTGACCCTTATGATCACGAGGCGTGGCTCAAGGCGGTGTCCGGATTTGAAGACGCTCCGGAGCGTGGCGCAAGGTGCGAAAAATGTTTTGCGTTCAATCTGGAACGCGCCGCACAAAGAGCGCAGGAAACAGAGTCTTGCTTTGCCACGACTTTGACGGTAAGTCCCATGAAGTCAAGCAAAACAATTTTTGCCATCGGTGAAAAATTCAAGGGATTCGCCCCCTGGGATTTCAAGAAAAAAGAGGGTTACAAACTTGCCTGCAAAATTGCGGCAGAACTGAATTTTTACCGCCAGAATTTCTGCGGTTGCGAATTTTCACAACGCTGTTCCCGACAAGGGTAGATGGTTCTTGGGGAAGGGGAAAACTTCTTTTCACGAGAAAAGA
>JAZQYS010000301.1:0-6234 GCA_045633645.1 Victivallaceae bacterium
CCGTGGTGTTGACGCACTGTCCTCCGGGACCGCTGGAACGGAAGACGTCAAAACGCAAATCTTCCTGTTTGATATCCAACTCCACTTCTTCAGCTTCAGGCATAACGGCGACGGTGATGGTTGAGGTGTGGACTCTGCCGCCGGATTCGGTGGCAGGAACACGCTGAACACGGTGAACACCGCTTTCGTATTTCATCAAACTGTAAACGTCAGCACCGGAAAGGGAGAACGACACGTCTTTCAAACCGCCCAGATCGGTGTCAGTCTGTTCAAGGATTTCAACTTTCCATCCCTGCTTTTCGGCGAAGTAAAGATAGGCGCGGAAAAGTTCTCCGGCAAAGAGGGCAGCTTCGTCGCCGCCGGCGGCGGGTTTGATTCCGACGATGATGTTCTTTGAGTCATTGGGATCAGGGGGCAGCAGAAGAAGCTGGATACGCTCTTCAAGGGCTGCGGAATTTTTTTCAAGTTCCTCAATTTCCATAGCGGCAAGTTCGCGCATTTCGGTATCGTTTTCGCTTGCCATAAGTTCGCGGCTGTCCGCCAGATCATTGAGGGCTTTTATCCAGGCGTCAAAATCTGAAAAGAGGGTCGAAAGTTTGCGGTGCTCCTGATTGAGGACTTTGAATTCATTGACTTTGGAGTAAATGTCGGGATCTCCGAGTTTCTGTTCAAGTTCAGAAAAACGGCCTCTCAATCTGTCTACATAATCTTTGATATCTTCCGGAACCATCTTTTGTGAGAATCCTGTGTGTGACTGTTTTTTCAGGGGAATTAACGCAAAAAAGGTCTGCCGCAGAGGGCAGACCGTTTTTTGTTACCAACCGTAAAGGATTAAGCCTTTTTGTAGCGGCGGTTGAATTTGTCAATACGACCGGCGGTATCGACGAATTTCTGCTTGCCGGTGAAGAAAGGATGGCATTTGGCGCAGATAGCAACCTTGGTTTCGGGACGGGTGGATTTGACGTGCCAAACTTCACCGCAGGCGCAGGAAATGATGGCGTCTTCGTACTTCGGATGAATATCTTTTTTCATTTAAGCAGTACTCCGTTAATATATTATTGTTATACGAAAATTCTAAATCAGATTATAATATATCATCTCTTTGAGTTTTTTCAAGTGCAAAGCACTGTTAAAATTGAACTCTAAGGACAAATATATCTTAAAATGGCGCCCCCGATGCGGTTCGAACGCATGACCTGCTCCTTAGGAGGGAGCCGCTCTATCCAACTGAGCTACGGAAGCACCGTGAAAAACTTACTCGGCTTTTTTAAGTGAGACGACCACTTTTTTGACACTGCCTTCGCCTTCGGATTCGGTGGTGATTTCCGGATCGTCCTGCAAGGTCAGGTGAATGATTCTTCTGTCATGGGCATTCATTTCGGGCAGCTTGACCGGTTCGCCCCAGCGTTTGACTTCCTTGGCGGCGTCTTTTGCCTGCTGCTCCAGCTGTTCGCGGGAGGAACGGGAGAAACCTTCGCCGTCACGTCTTGAACGGCGGCGGCCGGATTCACGGCGGGGACGTTCTTCTTCACCTTCGGCGCGGGGTTCTCTGTCGCCGTTGGCATAGCCGTCGATGTCAAGCATGACATGCGGAAATTCGTTGTCGGTTTTGAACATGATGCGGTTGGCAAGCAGCTGCAGACTTTCAAGGGTCTGTCCTTTGCGGCCGATGACACGTCCGGCATCTTCGCTGGCAATTTTGACGGAAATACGCTCATCGCGCATTTCAACTCTGAAAGTTCCGTTGAGACCAAGGTAGTCGAACATGGTCGCGAGCGTACGGATGAGCTGTTCTTTCTGCTGCTCGAACTTGGGGTTTTCTTCTGACATGATTTTGTTTTCCTGTAACTTTGGGGGGAAGTTATTTTTTCTTCCCCGTCATGGATTTTCTTTGCTCCCTCAACCTTTCACGGGAGTATTCTGATTTTCTTTGCTCCGGCTTCTTTGCTGGAGTTTCAACTGAATAATGCTGAACAAGTTGCTGACGGTCCAGTAAAGTGTAAGTCCCGAAGGCAGATCATAAAGCATAAACAACATTACTATCGGCATGAGAGCCATCATCTTCTTCTGCACCGGATCCATGGACATCGGCGTCATGTGCTGCTGAAGAACCATCAGCGCAGTCATGGCCAGCACCAAAGGATTGATGGGCAGATTGAAGAAGTAAAGCGGCAGACGGGCAACCGTATCAGCGGCGGCAAGGTCTTTGCACCAGAGGAAAGATACCTGACGCAGTTCAACGGCACTGTCAAGCGTGGCATACAGTGCGAAAAATACGGGAATCTGAAGCAGGATGGGCAGGCAGCCGCCGAAAGGATTGACGCCCTCGGTGCGGTAAAGCTCCATCATTTTGCTGTTCATCAGCTGGGGATTGTCTTTGTATTTTTCGCGGATTTCTTTAAGTTTGGGCTGAACCAGCTGCATCTTTTTCATGGAGGCGTTGCCGCGGGCGGTCAGAGGATAGAAGACCAGACGGACAACCAGTGTCAAAAGAATGATGCTCCAGCCGTAGGAACCCAGAACAGCATTGAATTTAATCAGCAGCCACAGTAGCAGTCTTGCCAGATAATCCAGGGGACCCCAGGCAAGGTGCATGACTTTGCTTGTTGAAGGATCAAAGGCATTCAAATCAGCAATGATTTTGGGACCGCTGTAATAGTTGAAATCAAAACTTTTGCTTTCGCCGGGGGCAAGGCGGATACTGCCCAACCAGGCACCGGAGGCGATGACAGGATAGTTGTCTTTGCCGTCATTGAGATATTCGCGTCTCTGGTTCAAAATGAACGGTGTTTTTGACTGAAGAATCGCTGCAAAATACTTGTTGTCAAGTGCGACCCATTTGACGGCGGGAGCGGGCGTCAAAAAGAATTTGGAATCTTTTTTATCAGCCTTGATATCTCCGAAAGCACCTTCGGCAGTCATATAGTCCATTCTGTGAGAGGGGATACGCACCTTGTCGCCGGAGACGATTCCCCAGGGAGGCAGTTCACCGCCGCAGAGAACAGCGTCAGCAATGTTGACCGCATTTTTGCCGGGGTTGGCAAAGTTGACGGTGTATTTGGCCGCATATCCTTTTTCGGCAAGTTCCCAGGTCTGAGTGATGATAAAAATCTGACCTGTGGCATCTTTTATCCGGCGTGACAGCACATATTTATTGCCGGTTTTGCGTGAAGTGAGGATGTTTTCCAATTCCCAGGACATTGCTCCGGAAAGGGCAAATGCGCCTTTGGCATTGGGGGAAATCTTTTCCAGAACGACCGGTCCGGTCTGGGCGGCATTTTTGTAATCCGCAAGCGTGATGGCGTCAACACTTCCGGTAACAGGAGAAATCTTGTAAGAAAGGTCTTTGTTGGCAAGAATAACTGCCGGGAGTTTCACAGTCGTCTTAACAGCGGCTGTTTTCTTTTGGGGAGCAGCGGGGGCTGCGGGAGCAGTTTTTTCAACTGCGGGGGCGGTTTGAACCGTCGTTGCGGGAACAGGTTCGGAAGTCCAGCCCATATATTTGCACAGCGGGTCCCATCCGAACAGCACAGCGGCGCAGATGATAATCCCGACTATAATATCTTTGTCAAATTTCATGTCAGAGATCCGGTATTTCCGATACGGAAAGATTATTTCTTTTTGCGCGGCGGAACGGGGTCAAGACCTCCCCTGCAGAAAGGTTGGCAGCGCATCAGCCGCCAGACGGTCAGAACACACCCTTTCCAGAATCCGTGGATCCGCAGCGCTTCAACTGCATAATGGGAGCAAGTCGGCTCAAAACGGCAGCAATCCGGCAGCAATGGTGCAATCAGTTTCTGATAAATCCGTATGAAAAAAATTACGACTCCCGCAAAGAAGCCGCAACGTCCGCAGGGATGATTCCCTGTTGAGCAAGCAGATTCGCCATTTCCGCAGTGGCCTGCTGACGTTTGTATTTTTTCAGTCTCTGCCGCGGAATCAGAACCAAACGGCACGGGGGAAGATACGGTCTCAGCATTCTGAAACTCTCCCACAGCAGCCGGCGCGCTCTGTTGCGTTCCACCGCCAGAAGACTGAATTTCTTTGAGCATATTACTCCACATCCGATTTCATTGCACGGGGCGACTGCGACGATCAAGCCGGAACCGACGGTTTTCTTTCCTTCTCTTCTGACTTGATCAAACTGTGATTTGTAGACCAGCTTATCACTTTTTCTCAGTGACAAGCGGCTGCCGCGGTCTTTCCCCTGCAATCGAACGAACCTGATGTTTTTATATTGACTTATCAGGCGGTGAGTCTGACGCGGCCCTTCTGACGGCGGCGTTTGATGACCAGACGGCCGGCACGGGTTGCCATGCGGGCGAAGAATCCGATACGACGTTTGCGGCGACGGTTAGAGGGCTGGAATGTTCTTTTCATTGTTCTACCTCAGTTTCTTTCAATTTAAAAGTTAAAAAAATCTACTGTTTTTTACATTTTCTCAACGCTCTCTGACATCAGAAAGCGATATGTACGTTAATCTGAATTAATAAAATAACACCTCTTTGCCTTTTTTTCAAGTCATTTATTGTTTTTTTGCCCTGAAAAGCGTTCTATCCGCACGGAATGGACCTTGAATTGTCCCCAGAAACTTTCAGTTATCAGCAGAAAAAGTTCGCCTTGCGAGGATTTTTTTTCAAAATCAATGACGTAACGCATGACTCCGGAATTGCCGGGCATTGTCCACATGCGTGTATTGGCAAACCAGACCGGACGGGCGGATTTCAAACGCAATGTCCACTGACAACCCGGTTGCTGACGGGTTTCCAAATCAATGACAAAACGGAAACGTGTTCCTGTTGCGCCCTCCCAGACACCGCGCGGAAATTCTATCCGCACATCGCCGCCGGGGTGACGGAAAAAGTCTTTGTGTTTCCGCAACGCTTTTCCGCCGGAACTGCCGGTTGAGACTTTACAGCCGGGAAGAAGCGGATCTTTGCACTCAAAGCGGATTTCACCTTTTTCAAACGCAGGAGCTGTGAAGAAACCTTCAAGACTTCTGCCTTCTTTGCCTGCAAAGTTGACAGGGGTTACTGTGAAACGGTAGCGTTTCCCTGCAGTCAGAAAACCGCAGCTCCATGAGGCATGAACCTCTTTTGCAGGCTGTTTCTGATGGAAGGAGCTGTGATAATCTTTGCGGGCAATGCGTTTCTTTCCCTCAAAAAGTTCCGTCTTATAAATGTAACAATCTCTGACATTTTCTGCCTGCGGAAAAGTATATTTGACCGTGTGGACTTTTTCTTCAGGGATATTTATTTTGATAATGCTTCCTGCGGGGAACTCTGCCGGTTTTTCCCGGCACAGACGGTTCTTTTCGCTGTATGGAGCGGTTTTTTCATCAAAGGGCAGGGGAATATTCCAGACTTTGTCAGGAAGAATTTCCTTTTTATCCGTGACGGAATAGCGGCGGAACAGAATTTTGTTTGGATAAACTTCCATAATCAGAACGCCGTCAGGCTTGATGTTTTCGGCAGTGTTGCCGATCAGGATTCCGTTCCAGTTATAGAGACAACCGGCATTGACGGAAGTGAATTTTCCCTGCCAGATATTGCGTTCATTGAAAAGTGTACCGTGGCTGTGTCCTGAAATGCGGATGACCTGCGGAAATTTATCCGCCAATCTCCGCAGGGGACGGCTGCCCCATAACCGGCTGGTGGCAGTTGTTCCGAAAGGCGGATGGTGGTCAAGCACAAAAACGGGACGCTCTGAAGAGGCTTTGACGGCTTCAGTCATCTCTTTTTCCTGCCGTTTCAAATCCGATTTATACGGATAAACCAGAAAAGTGTATCCTTTCAGAACAAGTTTGGCGTAAGGCGGATTGACGTTGCCGAGATTTTTCTGCATGGCACGGAATGCCTGTTCGCGGTTTTTGTGACCTGCGGCATCATGTCCGTCATAGACAAAGAGTTCTTGCGGAGCTTCTTTCTGATAGATACCGTTGAAAATTTTGCGGTACAGGCGGTATCCCTCCGGACAATGGACGTTAGCAAAGTCTCCCATGTGGATAACCAGATCAACTTTGTGATCTTTGAAGAGTTCCAACGCAGGTTTGACTAGATTGAATGAAGAAAGTTTTTCGCTGATGTGCGTATCACTCATAATCCCCGCTTTGAAGACGGGCTTTTCAGTACAGAATGCCGCTGCAAGCGGTAATGATAATAAAGAAAAAATCAAAAGTTTCATGACAGTACCTCAATAACTCCATCCGAGGAGATTGCAGCAGCCGCTGCGGTC
>JAZQYS010000302.1:0-2189 GCA_045633645.1 Victivallaceae bacterium
GCAGGGCAAATCCCCCAGAGCGGCAAGCTGCGACTGCGGAAAATTGAGCGTTTCCGCAGAACCGTAAACCGAGTTGTCCGCAGAAGCAAGACGGATCGGACTTTTACGCATATTCAAAAAACCTGCTATGGCATACATATACCCGTCATTGGTCAACGCTATCACATCAGGAGGCGATGAAAGACGGTAAAAGTAATCTGCCGCTTTCAGACAGTTTTCATAGTGATTTTCAGACCGGGTATCGAGTCTGAAAAAGAGTTCCGGCAAAGCCTGCAGTCCGGCAGAAACATAAGCGTTTTCAGGCAGAACAAAACCATGCGCATAATTATAACGGATAGAGCCCGTACTCGGCAGAAAACACCCGATCCGTTTATAACCGGCTTCTTTCAGAGAACAGAGCAGGTTGAGCAGATTCTGCTGTCCGTCCTGACACACGCTGTCCACTCCGGGAATATTGATATGGCAGTTGAGATAAACCAGCGGGATATCCGGAGAAAAATCCAATTCTGTCAAAGAAACGATACCGGCAGGTTTATATTTTTGAATATCCTCCGCACAATATTCTTTCCGGGAAAAATAAAGCTGTATCCGTTCCCGGCGGCAGGCGTCATGAAAATATTTTGCCAGCATATGTCCGTGCCGGCTGCGTGATACGGATTCCACCAGGAGCAGGGGAGATATGCGCTTGTCCAGAAATCCGTGTTTCTCAAGCAGACTGACAACCTGTTCGTGAGCAGTATTTCCCTGCCTGCGTTTCCCCCGCAGGATGCGATAGACCGTAGACAGGGAAACGCCTGCCGTTGAAGATATATCCGAAAGAGTTGTTCTGTTTGCCGTTTTCATATCAGAAATATACCCTTGCAAATTTTTTTGTCAAGTTTTCATTTTATCATTCATGCGATATAACACAGAAAACCCGGTCTTTTTGACAATTTTTGACAAAATTTAATATTTTTTATCACTCATTGTCATTTTCATCATAAAAACAACTGCTTTCCCGGAAGGAAAATACGTCCGGATATCTGTGTAAAAAAAACACGCGGACAGGTTGACATGAGAGCGTTGCGGTGTTATTTTATGGTGATGGATTGTTTACATTAAAGTTTAAAAACAGAAAGAACAGACAGAATGAAAGCCTTTTTTGTTTTTTCGGGACAGGGTGCCCAGACCGTGGGAATGGGAAAGGACCTCTTTGAGAGTTCCGCCGCCGCCCGCAAGGTGTTTGAAGAAGCCGATGAAGTTCTGGGTTACAAACTCAGCGATATCATTTTCAACGGACCGATTGAAAAATTGACCGAAAGCATCTATTGTCAGGATGCAATCTACACAACCAGCTGCGCCGCTTTTGCCGCATTTACTGAAAAATTCGGAGAAATCACGCCTGTTGCCTGTGCCGGATTGAGTCTCGGCGAATACGGCGCACTCTACTGCGCCGGAGCGTTTGATTTTGCAACCGGCGCAAAACTGCTTGCCGCCCGCGGAAAACTCATGGATGAAGCCTGCCGCGCAACCTGCGGTGCTATGGCATCCGTTCTCGGCGGAGATCTTGAAGTCATCAAAGCCGTCTGCAAAGAGATTGATATTGATGTAGCAAACTACAACTGCCCCGGACAGGTTGTTATTTCAGGAGAAAAGAGCAAAGTTGAAGCCGCCGTTGCCGAACTCAAAGGCCGCGGACTGCGCAAAGTTATCATGCTCAACGTTGCCGGAGCCTTCCACTCCCGTCTGATGAAATCCGCCGGAGAAGGACTTGCTGCTGTGCTGGATCAGGCGGATATCTGCGTTCCCGCCGTTCCCGTCTATCACAACTTCACCGCTGACAAAGCTTCAAGCGTTGAAGAACTTAAATCCAATCTCGTCAATCAGGTTGCCGGTTCCGTCCGTTGGGAGGACTGCGTGCGCCGCGCCGTTGCCGACGGTGCTGATACGGTAATCGAATTCGGTCCCGGTGCAGTTCTGACCGGACTTGTCCGCCGTACCGTAAGCGATCTCAAACTTGTCAATATCAACAGTGCCGCCTCTCTTGAAGCTGCGGTGCTTGAATAAAAAAAGGAATTTTGATCATGAGTCAGGAAAAACGTCTCGAAGGAAAAGTTGCCATCGTCACCGGTGGTGCCCGCGGTATCGGCAAAGCCATCAGCTCCCGTCTTGCCAATGAAGGTGCCAGTCTTGCCATCGTTAAGTCGGAG
>JAZQYS010000303.1:0-5531 GCA_045633645.1 Victivallaceae bacterium
TGACGCACCCATCATCATTGCATAGGTCTTATAAGTCTTATAAGTCTTATGCAAGCGTCACGCCCACGCAACACGCATACCGCCGTTGCTATCAAGTTGCCCGGCACACCCCACTGGCAACTTTTCGCCCGCACCAAACCAGACAGCGGCACTGCAAACCCACGGGGTATCACATGACGCACCCATCATCATTGCATAGGTCTTATAAGTCTTATAAGTCTTATGCAAGCGTCACGCCCACGCACCCCGCATACCGCCGTTGCTATCAAGTTGCCCGACACACCCCACTGGCAACTTTTCGCCCGCACCAAACCAGACAGCGGCACTGCAAACCCACGGGGTATAACATGACGCCCCCATCTTGTCAGACAAGTCAGACAAGTCAGACAGGTCAGACTTAAGCGTCACGCCCACGCAACACGCATACCGCCGTTGCCATAAAAAAAGCCCGGCATACCCCGGCGGTAAATCTGCCCCGGGCTACGCCCCCCCGCATACCGCCGCAGCCATAAAAAAAACACACCTACTCTACCGGCAACAGAGCTTTTGCAGCCCTGATTCCGTCACAGGCGGCGGAAATGATACCGCCTGAGGCTCCCGCACCTTCGCCGGAAAGAATCAAATTGTCAACAGAGGAAAAGCCGTTTTCTTTTCTGGTGAAACGCAAAGGTGAAGAAACACAGGGTTCAACGCCGATGAATTTTCCGTTTTTGATAAATCCGGGAAGCTGACGGTCAAAGAACTTCAACGCCGATGAAAGCGCGCTGACTGTGGGCGCAGGGAGCAGAGAACGCACATCTCCCGGGATGATTCCGGTGTGACAGGAAGTTTTGCGGTTGCGGAGAATCACCTCATTGCGCAAAAATCCTGCGGCATCCTGCGCGGGAAAAGTGTAATTTTTTCCGCCGAGAAGAAAAGAAGAGCGTTCAATCTGTTCGATCAATTCAAAGGCTTTTTCAACACTTCCGGAAAAATCAGGACTCAAGGTCGAAATCAGACAGGCATTGGCAAATTCTCCATCACGGGCAAAATCACTCATGCCGTTGGTGGCACAGGCATTCTGCCATGCGGAGGCATTGACGACTGTACCGCCGGGACACATACAGAAACTGCTGACAGGCAAAACCGTTCCGCCGGGACGGGAAACAAGATGATACTCCGCAGCTCCGAGCAATTCGGGACGCGCTCCGTGGTACTGTCTGAAATCAATAAATTCCTGAGGATGTTCAATACGGCAGCCAAGTTGAAAAGGTTTCAGCTCAAATTCAACTTTTTTCATCAGATTGCGGGCAAGTTCGCGTCCGCCGAGTCCGCAGGCGACAACGACCGCCGGAGCGGATATGGTACTGCCGTCAGAACAGACAACTCCGGTGCATTTTCCGTTTTGAACAACGATATCCGTCACCTGCGTATTGAATTTGAAACTTCCGCCGAGAGCAATGATTTTCTTTCTGAGTCCGGCAGCGGCAACTTTCAGAAAGTCGGTTCCGATGTGGGGACGGGCAAGATAGAGGATCTCCTGAGGTGCGCCCGCTTCAACAAAAGTCTGAAGAACAAAGCGCGCCATTTTATCATGCGTTCCCGTATAAAGTTTGCCGTCTGAAAAAGTTCCGGCACCGCCCTCGCCGATAAGCAGGTTGCAGTTTTCATCAAGCTGACGGCTGCGGAGAAAATCCTCAATACCGTTACAGCGGTCCTCTACACAGGGTCCGCGGTCAAGGATCAACGGTTCAGCTCCTGCCATAGCAAGAACCAGTCCGCAAAAAATTCCGGCGGGACCTGTTCCGACAACGACGGGATTTTTCAGAAATATATTTTCCGGAAAAACAGGAACGGCGGCTTCGGGCATTTCCCAAGCCTTTACAGGAACATTTCCGGGAACTTCGACCGCAACTTTAAAAAGCAGAACCGGCTCTCTGCCCCGGGCATCAATACTTTTGCCGATAATGCGGATTTTTCCCAATTCACGGGGGGGCAATTCAAGGATCCCGGCTGCTTTGCCGCGCAATCTTTTTTCCAATCCGGCAGCGGTACTGCGGGCGGATATTCTGATTCCTGAAACAAGAACTTCTTTCATAATACTTTTATTCTCCCGTGAAAACTCTGAAATAGTGCGCTTTCAGCATAAAATACCCCGAAAAAGTTTTTTTTCAAGGCGGGAGTTCCTTGCATTGACGGAAAATTCATGGTATATTACATCCCAAATATAATTTTTACGGAAAGCAGGATTTTATCATGACTTCATTCAGTCAACTGAATAACATAAATATTAAAGAAATTGCAGCACTGCCCAGTCCGGAGGAGATCCGTCTGGAACATCAGCTTTCTATCGAAGCGGGAGAACGGGTGATTTCCTACCGGCAGCAGGTCATGGATATTCTGGACGGCAAGGACAAAAGACTCATGGTCATCACAGGCCCCTGTTCAATCCACAATCCGGACGCCGCTCTGAAATATGCTGAAAAACTCAAAGTCCTCTCCGATAAAGTTTCGGATCATCTGATGATCCTCATGCGGTGTTATTTTGAAAAGCCCCGCACAACAGTCGGCTGGAAAGGCTTGCTGACAGACCCTGATCTGGATGACTCCTGCGATATAGCCCGGGGAATCCGCCTGTCACGCGATATGCTGACAAGAGTCGCTGAAATCGGACTGCCTGCAGCAACTGAGATCCTTGACCCGATTCTGGCGCAGTATGTGGCGGACTGTATCACCTGGACCGCTATCGGCGCAAGAACCACAGAAGCTCAGACGCACCGTCAGCTGGCAAGCGGTTTATCCATGCCCGTCGGATTTAAAAATGCCACCGACGGCGCAACCCAGACAGCAATAGATGCGGTGCTTGCTGCAAGAAGTCACCACAGTTTTCTCGGTGTGCTTGAAGACGGAACTGTCGGTGTTTTCCGCACCAACGGCAACCCCTACGCCCATATCGTCATGCGCGGAGGAGCCGGACACACCAATTACGGACCGGAATACATCGCTTATCTGCGGGTGGTACTCCGCCGCTCCGGACTGCCGACGGGTATTGTCATTGACTGCAGTCATGCCAACTCCGGCAAAGATTACCGCAAACAGCGCATTGCCCTTGACGGCATACTTGAACAAATTGCTTCAGGTGAAGATGCCATCCGCGGCGTCATGCTTGAAAGCAACCTCAAGCCGGGCAGTCAAAAAGTTGTTACGGGCGTTATGCCTGATCCTGAAGTTTCTATCACCGACGGCTGTATCGGTTGGGAGGAAACTGAAGAACTGATTATGAAAACCCGGGAAACTCTCAAGAAAGCCCGGGGATAACGGATTTGAAAATTTTTAACATTCAATAAAAATTAAGGTATGGATTATTATGAGCAGTTTTCTCGCCTTTGACCTGGGCGCTTCCAGCGGACGCGCCATCGCCGGAAAAATTGAAAACGGCAAACTGGTTCTGACCGAAGTCCACCGTTTCCCCAACGCTCCGGTTGAAAAGAACGGAGATCTCACCTGGGATTATCCCCGTCTCTGCAATGAACTGGTGACCGGTCTGGAAAAAGCTCTTGAGTTTGATTCCGATATCACCGGTATCGGTATTGATACCTGGGGCGTGGACTACGTTCTCTTTGACAAAGATACCAAACAGCCCAAACGTCTGCCCTTCAACTATCGTGACGAGCGCACCAACCGTTCCAGCGTGAAGGTCTGGGAAAAAATTTCCGCAAGCGATATCTACGCCATGACGGGAATCCAGAAAATGACCCTCAACACCATTTACCAGCTCTGCGCCCACAAAGACGAACATCCAGAGGATCTGGTCAATGCAACATTTCTGCCCATGCCCGATGCCCTGGCTTTCAGCCTGGGCGGAGATTTCACTGCGGAATACACCATTGCTTCAACCTCTGATTTGCTTAATCCCGCCACGCGCAACTGGCACTGGGAACTCATTGACAAGTTGGAGCTTCCCCGCGATATCTTCCCCGAAATCGTTGCTCCCTGCACTCAGGCGGGCGTGCTGAAAGAGGAATTGCAGAAAAAGTTCAACTGCAAAGCCATTCCGATTTTCAAAGTCGGTTCACACGATACGGCAAGTGCCGTCGGTGCAGTTCCCGCACCTGTTTCCGGAGAATGGGCATATCTGAGTGCCGGTACCTGGGCTCTGCTGGGTGCTGAACTGGATAAACCCTTTATCAGCAAAGTTTCAGAAGAAGCAAGTTTCACCAATGAGGGCGGACTCAATCAGAAAATCCGTTTTCTCACCAATATCATGGGCAGCTGGCTCTTTCAGGAAACCCGCCGTGTCTGGAACGAGTCCGGCAGGAATCTGAGTTTTGCCGATATGGAAAACATGGCAAAATCCGCCGAACCGGGACGTTTTCTCGTCAACCCGAACAACCCCGAATTTTTCACTCCGGGAGATATGCCGCAGCGTATCCGCGACTTCTGCCGCGTTTCCGGACAGGGAGATGAGATGACCGATGCACAGGTCGTCCGTGCCATTTACGATTCCCTTGCCTTGTATACAGCGGGCAAACTTGCCGGACTGGAAAAACTGCTGGGTGTCCGTTATGCGGCATTCAACGTTGTCGGCGGCGGCACAAAAGACCGTTTCCTTATGCAGCTGATTTCAGATGCCATGAATATCCCCGTGATTTCCGGACCTGTTGAAGCCACTGCAACCGGCAACATTCTTGCCCAGGCGATTGCCTGCGGTGCAATCAAAGATTTGACTGCAGCAAGAGAAACCGTCCGCAACTCCTTTGATCTGGTGACCTTCACCCCCGATTCCGAATCCGTTGCCCTGTTCAAAAAACTTGCGCCCGGATTTGCAAAGATCACTCAGGCATAAAAACTTGCCGATGAGCTGCAAAATAAAAAATATTCTGATACTGCTGTTCACTTTGTGGACGGCAGTATCTTTTTCGTCTTCAGATAAAACAATCCGCACCGCTGCCGGCGGCAGGGTACGCACCCTTGATCCGGTTCTGGCGGATGATCTGGCAAGCAGAAATCTCATCGGCGCAATTTACGATACACTTCTGGAATACGATTACAAAAGCCGTCCCTACAAACTCAAAGTTTCCATGCTCCGCCAAATGCCGGAGTCCGCAAGCGATTTCAAAAGTTACCGTTTCCATCTCAGGGACGATCTCTTTTTTGCGCCGGATCCTGTTTTCAAGGGAAAAAAACGTAAAATCACCTCAGCGGATGTTCTGTTTTCTTTTCTGCGGATTGCCGACGCCCGCAATCACAGTCCGCTTTACTGGCTCTTCCGCAACCGTATTGCAGGAATAGATGAGTTCCATGACAAAAGCGCACGCGCACCCAAAGGGGATTTTAAAATTTATCAGCAGGGTATCAAAGGGTTTGAAATTCTTTCGGACACGGAATTTATCATCCGTCTGAACAATCCGGATCCGCGTTTTCTCTATGCACTTGCCATGCCAAACTGCGGTATCGTCGCAAAAGAAGCGGTCATGCACTACGGGGAATCCTTTGCACGTCACCCTGTGGGATCCGGTCCTTTTGTTCTGAAAGAGTGGATCAATGACTGC
>JAZQYS010000304.1:0-5716 GCA_045633645.1 Victivallaceae bacterium
GCTCTACCAACTGAGCTACACTCGCACCTTAGAAAGGAACTTGAATGGAGCGAGTGACCGGAATCGAACCGGCGACAATCACGTTGGCAACGTGATGCTCTACCAACTGAGCTACACTCGCATCAATTTGTTTTCAGAAAAGATTAAGATGGAGCGAGTGACCGGAATCGAACCGGCGACAATCACGTTGGCAACGTGATGCTCTACCAACTGAGCTACACTCGCATCTAACCTTGTCTGTTTTATAAGATATCACCGGAACCGTGTTTTGTCAAACGAAAATTATTGAAAAAATCGTTTTTTTCTTGAAAATCTTCATTGCTGACGTTCACGGGAAGGCATCGGTCAGAGAAAAGGCTGCGCATTCTTGATGATTTTCTCTTCTGCTTGCTTTGAAACCGGGGTAAAATAAGTTGTTTCTATTGTATAACTGCCGCGAGCCCGGGAACAATTGCGTAATTCAGATACAAAAGGTGTCCCCGGTATAAGCTCTTCAACAGGCATATCTGCCCGGACAATCAGCAGATTTTCTTTCTCTTCAGGCATATGAATGTCGATAATCTGACCGTCATGTCGGGCTATGAGATTAAGAATAAGTCCCGGATCTTCCGTTTGAGAGATGATTTTTATTTTCTGACGGGGCGAAAGCAGAATGGGACAAGCTTGTCTGACTGCTTCTCTCATTCCCTGATATCCGGCCTTTTGGAACATTTTTAAAGACACCACAGAGGAGGTCTGTACGGCTTCAAGAATTTCAACTTTGATATCGGTCATCGGAAAACCCGCAAGAATACCGCAATGGGATGCCTCCATGATTCCGGCTTTAATCTGATCAATCAATTTTGCGGGAATAGAATTGTTTGTCCTGTTTTCTATTTTTATACCTGCCGGGCATTTGTGCGGGGTAAGTTGCAATACGCAGGGGGCGCAATCAAGAGCCGCAGACCGGGTGTCAAAAGTAACGGATTGTGTGATCGTTTCTTTGCAGAATGTTTCCGGAATGACGGAGATTTGAAGTTCTCCGGTGATGATTCGGATAATATTTGAAATGCAATCGCCGGATGAAGCAAAAAGTACGTTACCGTTCTCCGGATTTTTATACACAGTAAACTTGTTGTCTCCGAGTGTCAGTTGCCGCAGAATTTGCTTTTCAGCTTTTGCATCTTGAATTTTTGCTCTGAGTGCCATCGTGTAATCTTTTTCTGAAACGGGAAAGGCAAAAGGAAATTCCGGTGAGCAAATCGTATCTCCTGAGTTTATTTGAAATTCGGCGTCTTCAATTAAGGCCATTTCGCCGCAGAATGCGACTTTTATCTCTTTTTTTCCGGAGATGTCTTTATGCAAGTCTTTTATTTGTATCTTCGTTTTTGTTTGCGGATTGTATGCGGTTGCGCCGGATACTGCGATTCCTGAAAGAATTTTTATAGCGATGGTTTTGCTTTCTCTTCCGAACGCCAGGGCGCAAAAAGGCTCCCCGTCTTTGCAATTTCGGATTTCCGGCTCTCCCGTATGCGGGTTGATACCTTGTGCCGCCGGAACATCAAGAGGGGAGGGGAGGTAGTCGGCAATTGCATCCAGAAAAGCCTGACCGTTTTTTTTATCCACTCTCCCCCGGGAGAGTCCGGATATTGAGATGGCTTTATAATAAGGTGCTGTACCGCAAAATATGGGAAGTGTGTGTCCTGCAATAACTTCTTTTCTGAGAGCCTCTTTCAGTTTTTGCGGCGCAATCGGGATTTGCCGGAGATAGGATTGCATTATTTCAGGAGAATTTTGTTCAACAGCAGAAATGATATTTTCGTAAGCTGATAAAGCTTCGGCTGCAAGTTCTTCCGGAATGGGGATTTCTGTGATTTCTTCTCCGTAAAGTCCGTTGATGAGAAAGGCCTTTTGTTCAATGACATCAACGCAGCCGCAGAATCCTTTGTCTGTTTTCATGATGGGCAATTGCAGCGGCAGCGCAGTGTAACCGGAATCTGAAAGAATCTTTACCATTTCGGATAACCGGTCGGGGCTTTCTTCAGATGTTATCCTCTGATAATCAAGAAAAATCATGCAGGGTATCGGTTTTTCTGCGGAGATGTTCTGCAGGGTTTCCGGAATGGACTGCAGTTTATCTTCTTCGCAAACGGAGATAATCAGTCCGTCTGCCGGACATATTGATTGTTTTTGTGAAAGTGCGGTCGTCAGATTGAACTGGTAGTTCGTGCCGGAGTGTTTCCAGTAACGTGTCATTTCAGAAGGCAGAGGGGGCGCGCTGTAACTCAATACTTCAAGGGGACAGGCTAATTCCACATCTGTATAGTGCGGTTCATGCGGTTCTGCGTAATCAAGAAGCAGTTGCAAGAATCCTGATTCAAAAAACTCTGTAAGCACTCCCACGTTCCGAATGTTCTCTGCCGGAATATCTCTTTGAAAGTCTGTTTCGGAATTCATGCCTTTTTTCTCCTTGAAAGCAGGTTATTTCTTTTTGTTCTGCGACAGTTTTTCCTCTTTTGACAGATGGTGATATGATCCGCCGTGGGCAAGATTGAATGCGCGGTAAAGTTGTTCGCACAGCAGCAAACGGGCGATCTCGTGCGGAAAAGTCATTTTTGAGAGAGACCATATCCAATCTGCCCGCTGTTTGATTTCTGCAGCAACGCCATAAGGCCCGCCGACGATAAAGACCGTTTTTCTGTTGATGGCGGGAATTTTTTGAGAGAGTTCTATGCTGGTGTACTCTTTGCCCTCTTCTCCGAGAACCACAACTTCAGCACCTTTGTCGCGTTCAAGTTCCCGCAGAATGAGTTTTGCTTCTGATATCGGGTCGGAGTCGGGCAGTTCCACGTACTCGACTTTTCCGTAAGCGCCCAGGCGGCGGAGATATTCCTGACAGTGGGATTCCCAACTGCGGTCTTTGAGTTTTCCAATTAAAATAAGTTTTACAAGCATATAATGCCGCCTCCTGCAACTTCATTGTCTTTGTAAAGCACACCAGCCTGTCCGGGGGTGACGGCATAAAGCGGTACTTCCGGAAAAATCTGCCAGGTGTCTGTGGAATGTTTTTGGACTTTGCATTTGACAGGACGGCTGCGGTAACGGATTTGTACTGTAAGTCCGTCTTCGGGCAGTTCCGGAATAAGCTGATTACATTCCTTTATATAAAAGGAAGTACATGCAAGTTTTTCTTTATCTGTTACCAGTTCGATATCGCCGTTTGCTGCATTTATTTTTGAAATGTATGCAGGTTTACCCAAAGCGACTCCGTGGCCGTTACGTTGACCGATGGTGAATTTGTGAAAACCCGAGTGTCTGCCGACGGTTTTGCCCTCATGAACAAAACGTCCGGGGCAGGGGGGGAGCTGTGCGGCTTTGCGTAAAGTTTCTCCGCAACACTCGTCGGGGACTGCAAAGCAGATATCCTGACTGTCGGGTTTCTTTGCAAATTCAAAACCTCTTTCTGCAGCAAATGCCCTGATTTCAGGTTTTGCAAAAGTGCCGAGGGGGAAATGAATCATTGAAAGCATTTCCTGAGTAAGCTTGTAAAGAAAGTAGCTTTGATCTTTGCCGGAATCAATTCCTCTTTCAAGGTGACAGATGCCGTTTGTTTCTTTTATGACGGCGTAGTGTCCTGTCCATAACTGATCGGCGCCGATTTTGCGGGTGAAATCAAGGAGTTCTGCGAATTTAAAACAGTAATTGCATTCGCAACAGGGATTCGGGGTTCTGCCCGAGGCGTATTCCCGGGCGGCGGGAATCAATACTCTGTCAAGAAATTCCTGTTCCCGGTCAAGGGTGTAAAGCTTTATGCCGAGCCTGGAAGTAACTTCATCAAGCACAGCAAGATTTTCCGGGGAATCTTCGCGCATACGGAGTGTGACTCCGATTGTTTCATACCCGGCTTCTTTCGCCATAATGGCGGCGGTGGCGGAGTCAACTCCGCCTGACATGGCTATAACAATTCGTTTCATATATATAATATGACGTTTCTATGCAAGGATTTCAAGTTCTGCATTGGAAAAATTCATAAATGTGTGCTATATTGGGATGTTGTATTGTGTTTTTTTTATAAACTCCGGTTTGAAAATCGTTTTTCAGCCGGGGGAAAAGCTTAAATAAAAGGAATAAAAACAAAATGTACAGGTCCCATAATTGCGGCGAATTGCGCAAAAGTGATGTCGGCAAAGAAGTCAGATTGGCTGGATGGATTCACAGTGTCCGTGACCATGGCGGTGTTATCTTTATTGACTTGCGTGACCATTACGGTCTGACCCAGGTCGTTATTGATCCGGAACAGAATTTCTATCAGGCTCTTGATAAGTGGCGTGTTGAAAGTGTTGTCCGTTTTGACGGTGAGGTCGTTGCCCGCTGTGCTGAAACGGTCAATCCCAAACTTTCCACCGGAGAAATTGAATTGCGTGCAACGGATATGGAAATGCTGGGTGAAGCAGAAGTTCTGCCTTTCCAGGTTGCCAAAGATGACAGCGCTCCTGAAGCAATGCGTCTTAAATACCGTTTCCTTGACCTGCGCAAAGAAAAACTCCACAACAATATCATTCTCCGCAGTCAGGTTATTGCTGAAATCCGTAAATATATGACTGCTCAGGGATTTAACGAGTTCCAGACTCCGATTCTGACCGCCAGCAGTCCTGAAGGTGCCCGCGATTATCTGGTACCCTCCCGTCTGCACCCGGGCAAATTCTATGCTCTGCCCCAGGCTCCCCAGCAGTTCAAACAGCTGCTGATGGTTTCCGGATTTGACCGTTATTTCCAGATTGCCCCCTGTTTCCGTGACGAAGATGCCCGTGCGGACCGCAGTCCCGGCGAATTTTATCAGCTGGACGTTGAAATGAGTTTCGTTGAGCAGGATGATATCTTCAAAGTTATTGAAGGTCTGATTGCCGATGTCTTTACCAAGTTCGGCAAAAAAGAGTTTGCCAATCCGCCGTTCCCGCGTATTCCCTACCGCGAAGCGATGAAGCGTTTCGGTTCTGATAAGCCCGATCTGCGCAACCCGCTGGAAATGATTGAAGTTTCTGATTTCTTCCGCGGTTGTGAATTCAAGGCATTTGCCTCCACCGTTGAAAACGGCGGTGTTGTCCGTGCCATCCGCGCGCCTCAGGTTGCCGGTAAACCCCGTAAATTCTTCGACGATATGATCAAATACGCCCAGGAAAACGGTGCCAAAGGTATGGCTTACATCATCTGGACGAATGAAGGAGAAAAGAGTCCCATCGTCAAGTTCCTCAGCCGCGAAGTCATTGACGGACTCAAGGCTGCCGGAAAAGTTGAAGAGGGTGATGCCCTGTTCTTCCTGGCCGATCAGGAAAAAATGGTTGAAAAAATCGGCGGTGCTGTCATTCCCGAACTCGGTCGTCAGCTCGGACTTATCAATCCCAACGAATTCAAATTCTGCTGGATTGTTGACTTCCCGATGTTTGAACGTGATGAAGAGACCGGTGCGATCATCTTCTCGCACAATCCCTTCTCCATGCCTCAGGGCGGACTTGAAGCTCTCAATACCAAAGATCCGTTGGATATCCTTGCCTGGCAGTATGATATTGTCTGTAACGGTATTGAACTGTCCTCCGGTGCTATCCGTAACCACATTCCCGAGCTTATGTACCGTGCTTTTGAAATCGCCGGCTATGACCGCAGTGTTGTTGACCACAAGTTCGGCGGCATGATCAATGCCTTTACACACGGTGCTCCTCCGCACGGCGGTATTGCTCCC
>JAZQYS010000305.1:0-2966 GCA_045633645.1 Victivallaceae bacterium
CTTTTCAAAAAAAGCGGGGTATTTGTTGAAGCAAGGTCAGTACCCTATTGGTAATTATCTACCCATATAGGGAACGGAGCCTTCAAAAAAGCAGAGTTTTTTGTTAAGAGACAGCCTGAAGTTTCCCGGAGAAGTTCCATCTTTCTCCGGGAATTTTTTTGTGATATTTCAGTTGAATAAAGGCGTCAATTCCTGGAGCAGAGCCGCTTTGCCGATGGCAGAATTGATCCGTTTTATCTCTGTGCCGTCTTTAAAAATCACCATGCGGGGAATGGAACTCACACTGTAAGCAGCGGCACACTCAATGCAGTTTTCAATATTGCACTTGGCAATGAGCAGCTGTTCCGGAGTTTCATCAACAATCTGGTCAATGATACGTCCCATTGTTTTGCAGGCACCGCACCAATCCGCTTTGAAATAAAGCAGGACAACACCTTTCTGCTGAGTGACACTTTCGCAAAGCTCCGGAGTCAATTCTATTACCTTTGCCATAAAAACTCCTTTCTGTACGGAATTGTTCCGTTTCTCTGAGGAGCAATATAAAACTTTTCAAAATTATTTCAAGTAAAAAAACACCTGCCGTTTTGATTCTATAAAACAACAGGTGCTGAAGATAACAAACTTTCGCCTGCACAAAACGTCCTGCTCTTCAGGACAAAGCAAGCTAAAACTTGAAAATGGAGCCGATCTTTTTTCCGAGCATGATAGAGGCGGCTGCAAGAGTTGCCGCGAGGAACAACATCGCCCAGACACCGAATGCACAGGCAATTCCGGGACCGGAACCCAGAATCTGCGACAGTTCAAACAATGCCCTTGTAATGGGGAAGAACTGGGATTTCTGGGCAAGAATCAGAGAATCCGACACTTCAAGCATTGAGAAACTGAACGCAAAAAGTCCGCCGACAAGAATATTGGCAGCGACAAGGGGGAGCGTGATTTTCATCAATACACGCACAGGACCGGCTCCGAAATTGCGGGCGGCATTTTCCAACTCTTCAGGTGTCTGCACCAAGCCGGAGGAAACCGCGCGGACAACGTAAGGTATACGCCGCACCGCATAAGCCGTCGCCAACAGCCAGAGGGGGTTTTCAATCGGGTTGAAAATCGCGTGCGCCCAGGAGTATTTGACGGACATACTCAAAAATCCGAACGCAATCACCACACCGGGAACCGCCATCGGCAGCATGGCAAGCAAGTCAGCTGCACGGGAACCTTTAAGTTTCCAGCGGCAGGAGGCAAGCGCAATTAAAATACCGACGGCAATCGCAATGAGCATGGCAAGAATTGAATACCGCAAACTGTTCATGATAGAGGGCAGCACCAGAGAGTTTGAAAGCGCACTGTCAAAATACTCCAGCGTGAACCCCGTGGGCAGCAGACTGTTGTAATAACGCTTGAAAAACGCACACAGAATAAGGATAATATGCGGCAAGGCGGCAATAAAGGTCACAAACAAAAATGCTCCCAGAGCCAGATATCCGCGCACAGGAGAAAGTTTTTTAGCGGAACTGCCGAGTGTTCCCTTGCTGCCAGCCTGCGTGTTTCCGCCGAAAAGCAGACGGCTGGCAATATACATGACTGCCGAAACGGTCAGCATAATCAACACAAGAGCATAAGGCAGCGGATTGGTTTCAAGTTCAGTTAATCCGTTGAGGATTTGAACAGGAGTCACTCGGTTGTAACCGAACATAAGCGGCGTACCAAGTTCAGTAAAACTCCAGACAAGAACCAGACTGCCCCCGGCAAGGATACCCGGTCTCATCATCGGCAGCTGGATTTTGAAGAAACGCCGCCATTTTCCCGCGCCGAGATTGGCGGCGGATTCGTTCAATGCGGGGTCGATATTTCCCAGAGCCGTTACCAGATTCAGGTAAAAAATCGGATACAAATGCAGCATTTCAATCAGACAGACTGACCAGAATTTGCCGGTTCCTCCGAGAAAATCAATACGGGCAAATCCCATGGTATCCAACAAGGTGTTGACAATACCGTAATAGCCCAGAAGCTGTTGAAATCCCAATGCACCGACAAAGGGCGGCAGAATCATGGGAACGAGCATAAGAGCGTTGCACATATCTTTTCCCGGAAAATCAAACTTGTCATAAATAAGCGCAAGTGAAAGTGAAACGACAAATACGCCGAAAGTCGTTACAACAGCAATTTGAAAACTGTTGATCAAACCGTCCACATAAATTTTATTGCGGAAAATTTCAGCAATCAAACCGGCATGACACCCGGTTTCAACCACAGTCCAGACCGGCAGCAGCAGAAAAACCGCCAGAAAAGCAACGACGACCGAAAAGAAAAAGTATTGACACAAACGACGCATGACATCACCTGCCTTGTGCGGCAAGTTCAGCCGCTTTCAAATAATTTTTGCGGGCAAAATCGCTCCAGCCGCGGAGCATGGCGGCAATATCAGAAGCGGAGTTGCCGGGATAAACCCGCAGTTTTCCGTTGACTTTCCCCGCCTCATCATAAGTAAAGGGAAGCGCATTGAATGCTGCCATCGCTTCGGGAACTTTCTCAGGCCCGCCCGCTGCAATGATGGCACGCCACGCCCGCTGCAATTCCTCAGAGGGGTCAAGGATAACATTTTTGATCGTGCGGCTGATAAGTCCGTAATATTTACCGGTCCAGGCGGAACGGTAGACAAAATCCGAACCGGAACGGTAGGGATCATAATCTTTTTCAAACCGCATATCATCGTATTTTGCAGCATAAAGTTCGCGGCGGACAGCCGGACGGTTGAGAGAGTAAAACTCAGGTCCTCCGGGCGTTCCGGTTTTGAAACAGTGGAGTTTCTGTCCCTCAAGAGAAAGCAGAAAGTCAATAAAGCGCATGGCAACAAGTTTATTCGGTGCGCCGCGCAGAAGCTGAATGGGATCAGCTGAAACGGCTGTACCTCCGCGCGGAGTGATATAGCGGACACTTGCCTTTTTTGACATTCTTCTGACCCACGCCGC
>JAZQYS010000306.1:0-4488 GCA_045633645.1 Victivallaceae bacterium
AGCCGCGCTTTTGTGCCTCCTGCGAAGCATCTCCCAGAAAACGCACCGGAACCGCACCGCGGCTGCGGAGTTTGTTCAAAGCCTCTTTTTCGTTTTCGGCTTCGATGATAACTTCTCTTGCGCTTTCCCCTGGGACGGCTGCCAGATATTTGTATAATGCCATGATGAACCTTTATAAATTGGCAGTTGACCGGTTGAGTTCTTCTTCTGTTGTGATACCGGCAGCGACCTTTGCTTTTCCGTCTTCAAGCAAAGTGGTCATGCCGTGTGCCACGGCGATTTTGCCCAGTTCCGCACTTGAAGAGTTGCGGTTGACGGCAGCGCGCAAGTCGTCATCCATCAACAGAAGTTCATAAATACCGCAGCGTCCCTTGTAGCCGGAACCGTTGCAGCGGCGGCATTTGCTGCCGTCTGCCGCTTTACCGGAGCCGTTGCATTCAGGACAGATTTTGCGGACAAGGCGTTGTGAAAGTACGCCGAACAATGCAGATGAAACCAGAAAGTTTTCCATTCCCATATCCAGCAGACGGGTAACGGCACCGACGGCGTCGTTGGTGTGAAGAGTACTTAACACCAGGTGTCCCGTCAATGCGGCGTTGATGGCAATATCCGCCGTTTCGCGGTCGCGGATTTCTCCGACCAGAATCACATCGGGGTCCTGACGGACGATGGAACGCAGTCCGGTTGCAAAGGTTACGCCGATTTTATGATTGACCTGCATCTGGCAGAGCCCCGGCGTCTTGTATTCCACAGGGTCCTCAACGGTGATGATTTTTTTCTTATTGTCATTCAGCTGATTGATGACGCTGTAAAGGGTGGTGGTTTTACCGCTTCCGGTGGGACCCACGACCAGAATCATACCATGGGGAATGCCGATCAGTTTATTGAACTTTTTGAGGATTTCTTCACTCATTCCCAGAGTACGCAAATCAAAACTTACCGCCTCCTGATTCAGAAGACGCAGCACGATGCTTTCTCCGGTCAAAATCGGAATGGTGGATATACGCATATCCAGTTCAGTTCTGCCGATCTGGACATTGGTACGTCCGTCCTGCGGAATTCGGCTTTCGGCGATATTGAGTCCGCCGATAAGTTTGATACGTGAAGCGATAGCGGGGAATTGACTCAAGGGACAGTTCATGATTTCCGTGAGAACGCCGTCCACGCGGCAGCGGACAGAAAGACTGGTTTCGCCGGGTTCAATGTGAATATCACTTGCACCCAGTTCAATAGCCTGTGTGAATATATCATTGACCAGACGGACGATTTTTGCTTCTCCTGCCATGGAACGCAGGGTGTTTTCATCTTCCTGATCCAGCATTTTATCTTCGCCGTTTTCTGCGTTCTGCAGCTTGGCGAGGATTCTTTCAAGAAAACCGCGCTTGACGAAACGGGGCGCAACGTCGCAGTCCCAGGTTTTGCGGATCAGGAAAATCATGCCTTCCAAATCATAGGGGTCAGGGAAAAGCAGCGTGACCGTATCCTTTCCCCATTCCAGCGGCAGGCAGGTGTTGGAGTTGAAGAAATCCAAAGGGGCATAATCCGGCAGTTCCGGAATATCGATTTCCTCTTCATTGATTTCAGGCACATCAAATGCTGCATTATACATCGCCAGCAGCTGGCTCTCTGTCAACGCACCGGAACGGAGCAATTCGCGGTCCGTTTCCCGGAGATTGCCGCTGCGGTCAAGCTCCGGAAAGCGTTCAGCAAAGGCCTTTTCAAGTCTTTCCATTCCGGAAATATTGTGTTTGTCTGTGGTGTTTTCCATAATCAGAACCAAAAATCTTTGCTGGTCATAAGAGACGGTTTTTTGTCGGCTTCTTTTCCGTCACCGAGACGCTTGTCAAAGTCATTCAAAGACTTGATTGCGTCGTTGTAACGCTTGATCATATCTTCAACCGGACTGTGTTCGTTGACGATATGGCCGGTGACCATGACGAGAACTTCGGTACGCTCCACGGCGGCATCGGTGGTTCCGGTCAGACGGTTGAGGATGGGAATCTTGTTGATGAAGGGCAGGGAACTCATTGAGTCCTCTTTTCTTTCCTGAATCAAACCGCCGATGATCATTGTCTGACCGTTGGCGATGGTCATGGCAGTTTCAACAGTTCTCTGTGTGATGGTCGGAGACTGGATATCGCTGCTGGTGGTATTGACCGCCTGAGAGAGTTCCTGCTTGATATCAAGAGAAATCAGATTGTTGCTGGTAATCTGCGGCGTGACCGTCAGAATAACACCGGTTGAAACGTAACGGTAATTGTACTGCTGGCTGCCGTTACTGGAAGTGCTGGTGATACCGCTTGAAATAACCGGAACGTCCTGACCTACGTTGATACTTGCTTTTGTATGGCTTGAAACCAGCAGCTGCGGACTTGAGAGAACTTTGACCAATCCGTCTCCCGCCATGGCGCGGATATAGCCGAAACGGGACTGCGGATTGTCGGGATCGGCGATGACAAACGTTCCGCCGTTCTGACGGGCTGAACCGGTTTTGAACTGACCGGAGTTTTCCAGAGAATTGCTTGCCGCATTGACAGCCTGTGCAAAGGGATTCATGAAATCAGAATAATTTGTGCCGTAGAGAGATGAGGCGTTTTTGCCGTTCTGGAATCCTGAAAACTCCAGTCCGAACTGCGTGTTTTCAGAGAGTGTCACTTCAACCACCAGTACCTGAAGCAGCACCTGTGCAGGAACGACATCCAGACGGTCAAGCAGAGCCTTGATGGAGGCATAAGTGCGGGGTGTGGTACGGATGACCAGACGGTTCAGCACGCCGTCAGCGAACACTTTGACAACCTTTGCAAAGACGCTGGATTCCTTATCCGTGGCGGTGTTGGCAACGGCATTGGCGGCGGCGGTGCGGTTGTTGCGGGCGGTAAGTCCTGTCGTGTTCGGAACACTGACGGTTCTTGCACGGGCGGAAACCACGTTTTCCATACGGGTTTTGCCGGTGTTTGTGTCGATAGAAAGACTTGCACCCTGGGTTTCGTAGATGGTCGCAAGAGCCTGGGCAAGGTGCGCTGCTTTGTTGTGACGGACTTTGTAGACGAAGACACGTTCCTGATCTGAGGCATCACGGGAATCCAGCAGTTTCACCCATTCACGGATGGTTTTGACTGCTTCGGGCGTTGCGGCAGAGGCAACGATGACCTGCAAACGGTCCAGACCGACCAGCTGAACAGAACCGGGCAGTTCGCCGCGGTCAACGTTTTTTACAACGTTAAGTCCGAGAACCGGCAGAACCTCCTGCAATTCTGAAATCAGTTTGCTGGGCAGAACATTGGCGCAGCTGAGAACTGCCCGCGGCCAATGTGCCTTGTTGTTGCGGTCAATGCACTGGAGCAGCTGATGGATTTTTTCCATGTTTTCAGGAACATCGCACACCATGACTGCGGCGGGACGGGCAATTTCAACGCAGACAGCTCCGGGGGTGAGGAACTGACGGATGGCGTTGAGTGCTTCACGGGCAGTGACGGTTTTCAGAGGAAAGTAAAGCACATCGGATTTTCCGGTCGTTCCGGGACGTGCTTCAGGCTGCATTTTGACTTTCTGCCGGGCGATGATACGGAGCAGGGAGTCTTCAACTTTGACAGCACCGCCGGCAAGTGCGATCATGTGATCAAAGGTTGCCCAGAGTTCGCGGCGGGTCATTTTACTGTTCAAATTCAATGTGACAGTGCTTTTGATATCACTGTCAGCAACGAAGTTGAAGCCCAGCACATCGGCAAAGGCAGAAAGCACATCCAGCAGAGGGGCACTGTTGAAAATCAGGGAGACTGCAAGTTCTTCATCGCCGTTGAGCAGAATGAAGTCTTCATAAAATTTTCTTCTGCCGTCTTTGGCACCGCTTTTTTTGCTCAGTACACCGTTGGGGAAATCCTGACGGGTAATGACCTGCTGTCCTTCAAGTTTTTTCAGCGTATCAGTTGTTAATTTGACACTTTCAGGCTGCTTGCTTTTAATCAGTTCATCTTCAATATTTTCAACTCTTGCCTTGACTTTTTTCTGTTCATCGCGGCGGAGAAATGCGAAACGGTCCTCCTGTTTTTCGTCAGCTTTTTTTTCATTTTCATCGACGGAACCGCAGCCGTTGAAACTGAGAATTGCCGGAACCAATGCCAGCCAGAGGAAATACTTGAACAGAACTGCTCCGGAAAAATGTTTGTGAAATTGTCTTGTCATTTTTACAACCGTTTTACTTTTTATATGAATAATTTAAAAAATTTTACTTTCTGTTATCGTCTGCCGCCGCGTCCGCCGCCGCCACCGCCGCCGGAATTCATGCGTCCCTGCATCATATACATCATGCGGAGCATCTGCTGCTGTGTGCGGAGTTGAGTCTGCTGCAATTCTCTTTGGATGTTTCCGCTTGAACGCCGTCCGGAGTTGCCCCGGGCAATGTTCTTTGAGGGATCCTGCAGTTCCAGTTCCATTTTGTCGCCGTCTCTGGTCAGCACGGCTTTGGTCCGTGTGACTTCTGTCAGCGTG
>JAZQYS010000307.1:0-4791 GCA_045633645.1 Victivallaceae bacterium
CCCCCGGGACGGTGTCGCTTTACCGTCCCGGGGGCATAATTACTCCTCTAAGCACAGATCGGGGGAATCTGCCTGTTGTCCAAAAACAAAGCGGCGCAGATGGCTTCATCTGTTCCGCTTGCAAAAACAAATAACCTCGCGCAAATTTTTCCTCTTCTCTTTCATTATAAATCTTTCTTCCGAAGTCTCAAGCCGGATTTTGAAAAATTTCGGATAATTTTCACAAAACAGTTTTTTCTGATTTTTCCGAAACAATTAATTGAAAAAAGATTTCAAGAGGTGTATATTACATTGACAGGAGTTCAGAACAATGAAAGATATTACCAGCAGCGTTTACAATTTTGAAAAATTACGACAGGAAAACTATCTCTATGTCGATAAGACGCAATACATTTGGGATTTGATAAATCCGGCCGGAGAGTCATATTTTCTCTCCCGTCCTCGCCGCTTTGGTAAGTCTTTGACCGTGTCCACATTAAAAGCTGTATTTGAAGGCAAAAAAGAGCTCTTCAAAGGTCTTGCCATCTATGATAAGCCTTATGACTGGAAGCCGTATCCAGTGATCCATCTGGACTTGAATGGATTTGATTTCAGTTCACTTGCTGCCGTGAAAAACAGTTTGATTCGCTTGATGAAGGAAACCGCGGCATATCATAATGTAACATTAACAGAAACGTCTCCTGACAATATGTTCCGAGAAATAATCGGCGAACTCTCAAAGCAGCAGAGTGTGGTTATTCTTCTTGATGAATACGACAAACCCATTCTAAATAATATCGGAAAAGCAGAAATTTCTGATGTTTTAACTTGCATGAAATCCTTTTATTCTGTTATAAAAGCATTTGAAAGCAAGTTGCGCTTTGCATTCATTACCGGCGTGAGCAAATTTTGTCATGTTTCGCTGTTTTCTGATTTGAACAATCTGACTGATATTACCATGGATGCCCGCTATGCAAACATGTTCGGTTACACTCAAGAGGAGTTGGAAGCAAATTTCGGCGATCAGATTGCTGCACTTGCCGGAAATCAGGAAATTGTTGATTACAAAAACAAGATAAAAGACTGGTACAACGGTTACCGTTTTCATAAAAATGCGAAGACGGTCTATAATCCTGTATCACTGGCATACTTTTTTAAAAATGGAGGGGAATTTAATAACTATTGGTTCTCCACCGGTACCCCGACTTTTTTGTTGGAACTTATAAGAAAGCAAAAATTTGATTTGGAAAAGGCTTTAGACGCCCCTGTCTCCGGCTTTGCATTCAGTGCTTATGAAATAGACAATCTTAATCCGTTGACTCTTCTTTTACAAACGGGATATCTGACTATTGATAAAACAGTAGAGCGTTACGGAGACACTGCATATCAGCTGCGTTTCCCAAATCTGGAAGTTAAAGGCTCTTTTGATGCGTATCTTGCCGGTTATTGCAGCGGACTTCACGTGAATCAGATCAAGGATTCTGTTTACATACTTGCAGACAAAGTTTCTGAAGGGGATGTGGACGGATTTCTTGAGACGATGAAAGTGTTTTTTGCCAAAGTTCCATACGATATTCACTTGAAGGATGAAAACAACTTTCAAATGCTGTTTTTTCTGGTCTTTATGCTGTTAGGAATCAGTATTGTTGCGGAATCAAAAACCAATAATGGCCGGATTGATGCAGTGGCAGCAAATGATAACTTTGTGTTTGTATTTGAATTCAAATTAAATAAAAGCGATGTTATTGCCCTGCAGCAAATCAAAGACCGGGATTATTATCGCCGATATATAAATTCCGGTAAAAAGATTTTTCTTATAGGTGTGAACTTTGACAAGGACTCCGGACAAATAGACAGCTGGAATTACGAGATTGCTTAATCAAAAATCACGGCACTCTTGAATTTACCAAACGGAAACGAATTTATCTTCATCCGGGCTATCTTGGGTTCCAGAAGTTTACAATCAACTTTACGCAGGCGGATTCGTTTACTTCAAAACGCCTCAAAACTCAATTTTTTCTGAGGCTGCGCTCAAAAGCATGATTGCGGTAAAATTCGGAGGGATCATGGCTGAAAAACTCTTTCGTGGGGAAATCTCCTGCGGTTCGTCCAATGATCTTGATTCAGCCATGCAAACCGCTTATGATATGGCGGCAACAATGGGCATGGGAAAACGTCTTGGACTTTGCACTCCGGGACACAGAAGAAATTTCTGGCATGAGGATCTGCAAGCCGACATCCGGGACATCATCAATGAGTGTTCTGCTCTCTGCGAAAAAACTCTGCTGGAACATCGGAATCAAGTTGAAAAATTAGCCCCCCTCCTTCTTGAAAAACACAATCTTAATGACAATGAGATTGAGATGTTTTTTCACCAGTCATAAATTTTTCAAAAATTTTTCACACTTGGACTTTAAATGTCCAAGTGTCTGTGATATCTTATACACGACCCCCCAAAAAACACAAAAGGATCTGTCATGTTGAAATTTGCCGTTGTTCTTGTCTGCACTCTTGTTTTCAGCTTATCCGCCGCGGACAAACTGCCGAAATATGGCACCGAAGCGTGGAATAAACTGCCCGGTGCTTCTGACGTTATTCAGGATGCTCAAAAAGGAGATGTCTTCGCAAAATATCTTCTGGCTTCTGTTGCCGAAAGTGAAGGAAAGACTTTTCTCATAAAAGAATTGTTCCGTGATCCGCGCAATTACGACATACTCAAAAATGATGAACTCATGTTTAATGCTCTCCAGAAATATGCAGAAAAAGGTTTCTATCATGCACAGGATATGCTGGCAGGCAAGTATTACACTATGCAGATGACAGATATAAGCATGGCGCTTTGGAAAAAAGCCGCTGCGCAGGGATGTCCTGTCTCTCAATACAATCTCGGACTTACAATCTATAATCAGCAAAATGACAAAGAAAAGATTCCCCCTGAAACAATCAGACTCTGGCAAGCTGCCGCTGACCAGGAATACGTTCCGGCATTGAAAGATATGGGAATTTTCTGGATAACTGGTGTTATTACCGGTAAACCCGATTTCAATAAAGCTGTTTTCTACTTGGAAAAAGCTGCCCGCCAGAAACATGTTCAGGCAATGTTCCTTCTCGGAGAAATTTATGAAAAAGGACTCAACGGAAAAGTGGATAAAGATCTTGCCATAAAGTACTACAAAGCGGTTGCCGATATGCATCCCTTCTGGCAGGAACAGTTAAAAAACAACAACGCAACAGCAAAACAAATCCAGCAATAAAAAAAATCAGACGGAAAATCATCCGGCTGCTTACAGCTGTCCGGGAAAAATAATAAACAACAAAAAGAAAAAAAGAAAGGAAAGCAAGACCATGTCTGAAGAATCGCCCGCCCCGCAACCCCAAACTTATGAACTGCCGAACTCAGAACTTTCTCCCGCTGCAAAAAAATGGACGGTGAAAATCATTGCCGTCGTCGCAGCTTTGGTGATTTTTCAGATTCCTCTGTATATGGTCGGTGAACTTGCCGGAAAACGCAAAGAGCAGGCTCAAATCGTCCAGAATGAAATCGCAAAGAACTGGGGCGGCAAACAGTATATTGAATTGGCTCCTGCCGCCGCTGCTGAAAATATAACAGCCCGAATCACCCCCGAAATCCGTTACCGCGGCATTTATCAGGCGGTTGTGTTTTCTTCGGATGTCAAAATCACAAGAGAATACAAAAATCTGGCTCAAAATACCGTCGGAACAATCAAGCTTCCGGAACTTAAATCCGTTGCAAAAGCAAGTGTTCTGGTCAACGGTAAAGCCGTTCAGGTATCACAAAAGAATGCTTTTCTGACCTTCCCCCTGCCCGCAGGAGATGCCAAGACTGAAATCAATATAATTGCAAGAGGCAGTGACGGAATCCACTTTACACCCAATGCTTCTCAAAGTCACATCGCCGTTGCCGGCAAATGGGACAGTCCCAGTTTTGCCGGCGAAGTCCTGCCTGCCAAACGCTCCATTGAAAAGGACTCTTTTGCCGGAGAATGGCACTTTGACAGTTTCAACGCCGCAACCAAGTCCGTCGGCGTCAACCTCACCATCTCTGCCGGTACTTATCAGCAGGTTGAAAGATGTTTCACCTATGCAACATTTTTCCTTATCGTCTTTTTCTTCACGCTTCTGGCGGCTGAAATGATCACAAAAGTCAACGTTCATATCCTGCAGTATCTGGTTGCGGCGGGCGCGCCGGTATTGTTCTATCTGATGGCTCTTGCTTTTTCCGAAAAAATCGGCTTCACCGCAGGATACATCACCAGTGCCGCAATTATCGTTATCATGGTAACGATGTACGCAAAAATGTTTCTGGGCAAACTCACCCCTGCCCTCACCATCGGTGTTGTGTTTGCCGCAAGTTATCTGCTCAACTTCGTTCTTCTGCGGATGGAAGACTTTGCTCTGCTTGCCGGAACGATCATCCTTGCCGTCATCCTCGGAGTCTTGATGTTCCTGACCGGAAAAATCAACCGGGTGCCTGACAAGCAATAAATCCGTAATCAGCAAAAACGCCCTGCAGTTCAATTGACCGCAGGGCGTTTTTTGTGATTTGAAAAGTTACTTTTGAAGAGTAAGCACATCTCCGGGAGCGGCGGACTCAAACTCAACGGTCTTGATTTCTTTGCCGTCAAAGTAGTTGACAACAGCGTTTCCGGCAAAGGCAAAGGAAACCATAAGTCCGTTGGCAGTCTTTTCTGCACCGGTGACTTTAAGGTCGCTGTCAAGCAGCTGGATTTCTCCGTTGACGGGGATGATGGAGTACAACGCACTGCCGTGAGCAGCGGTATCCACGGCGAA
>JAZQYS010000308.1:0-2925 GCA_045633645.1 Victivallaceae bacterium
GTTGAAGACTTCGTCAAACGTACCGGTGTTGACTCTCTGGCTATCGCTATCGGAACCAGCCATGGTGCTTACAAATTCAAGCCGGGCGACAACCCCCGTATCCGTCTGGATATCCTCGCTGAAATCGAAAAGCGCATCCCCGGATTCCCGATCGTTCTGCACGGTTCTTCCAGCGTTCCGCAGGATCAGGTTGCCATCATCAACGCCAACGGCGGACAGCTCAAAGATGCTATCGGTATCGGCGAAGATCAGCTCCGCGAAGCTGCCAAGTCTGCTGTCTGCAAGATCAACATTGACTCCGACGGCCGTCTTGCCATGACCGCTGCCATCCGTAAAGTCTTCGTTGAGAAGCCCGCGGAATTCGATCCCCGTAAATATCTGGGTCCCGCCCGCAGCTCCCTCAAGGAACTCTACAAACGCAAAAACGTTGAAGTTCTCGGCTCTGCCGGACACGCCAACGACTAAGTTGCATAAATTGAAACCACCCGTCTTTGCCAAGCAGGGACGGGTTGTTTTTTATATTCAACATTCGGAGATTTTTCCATGGTAAAGAAACTGTTTTTTCTTCCGGTATTTCTTTTGTGCTGCATGGCTTGTGCGTTGCCTGCGCGTATTCCGCTTAAAGGAGATGCGCTTGAAATTGATTTGTCTTTTACCATCGGTGAAAATCTTGAAAATAAAATTTATCCCCTGATACGGGCAAGTGATCGGAAAACGGTTTTTGCCGCAGTCATCCGCAAATATCCTGAACACAAACAGATACTTTTCAATACCATCCGCCTGCAGAAAGACGGCAAATATTTTGTGCTGGAGTTTCAACATGCTTTTGAAACAGAGAAAAAGTATCTGGTGAAACTGGATTATTCCTCCGGCAAAGGAAACATTTATCTTGACGGAAAATTGATGAAAAGCCGTCCGTACAACGGTCCTTTCCTGCCGGGCGTACTTTATAAAAACGCCGTAAAACCTGTTGCCGCTGAAATCCTCAACGTCAAAAACATCTCTGCTCCTGAAAAAGTTTCAAAACCTGTTTTGAAAAAGTGGAAAATTCAGGGAAAAGGCTTGACGGTCAAAGATTTGGGAAATAATAAAATCCGTGTGACTTTTGACGGCAAAGGAAACCGTGCCGTTTTGTGGTCCACCGTTGAGCGTTCCATTGCTGAAAAAGGTGAACACATCCGTGCAAGCGGAAAGTATACGATTCTTGAAAGCGCATACGGCAGTATGTTCCGTATGCGTATCGGGCAGGATCTTCAGCGTCCTGTGCTGACGATGTCGGGAGACCGTTTTCAACGTCCGTTTACTCAGACGAAAATGGCGGGAACGCCTGACAGATTTGATTTTTCCACATTGGGCAGATCCGGTGTGAAATATGCTTTTAATATTGAATTTTCCGGTAATCCTCAGACGTGGATACTTGAGGATTTTGCCATTGAAAATAAAAAAATTGTCCGTGCGGGACGTCCTCCGGTTCAAGCAGAAAACCGCAGTTATGATTTAAAAAAGGTCTATTCTTCTCTTGATAAGATGAAACCCGTTTCGTACAAACTTGTCCGCCGTGCCGGACGGGTGGAACTGCAGCTGGATGGAAAAAAGATTTCTCCCGTCATTTACCGCCGCGGACCGCATTATCCCTATTGGACAAGATACGCCAATTTCCGTGACGCGGGAATTGATCTGTGCTATTTCTTTGCCATGTTTTCTCCTCCGACAAAGACGCACAAAATGGGCGTTGCCGGAATGTTTCTCGGCAAGGATAAATACGATTTTTCAAAGATGGATGAAGAGTTGCGTGTGATTCACGCCATCAATCCCGATGCAAGAGTGATTCTTGCGCTGTGTCTGGGCGTTTATCCCGGTTGGGAAAAGGAGTACCCCGATGCCATTTTTGCCAACAGCAAGGGAGAAAAGGCGTACAGCCTTACGACCGGAAAACATCTTTATTACGGCAAAGAGGCTTTCAAACAGCATGAACGCCGCAAAAATGAGGAGTTCGGACCGGCACCTTCTTATTACAGTGATGAGTTCCGCAAGAGCATGTCAGAAGCTGTTTCCGCCCTGGTACGTCATCTGGAAAAGACGCCTGAGGGAAAAATCGTCTGCGGTATTCACGTTGTCGGCGGTGCTGACGGACAGTTTTTTCCGCTTGACCGTGATGTAACCAGAGGTGAGGACCACAGTCCTGCCGCCAAACTTGCCTGGAGCCGTTATCTGCGCGGTATTTACAAAAATGACGTCAATGCTTTGAGAAAAGCATGGCAGATGCCGCAGGCAACCTTTGAAAACCCCGGTATCCCCGGCAATGCGGAGCGTGGAAACGATAACAGCGGCGTGCAGGCTTCTGTGCGCGGACGGGATTATATTCTCTTTACTTCAGCCATGATGCGCGATCTGCGCCTGTCAATTTTCAGAGCAATCAAAAAGAGTTCTGCGGGACGTCTGATGACCGGAGCCTACTGTCCTCCGGGAACTTCCGGCAATTTCCATTTTGACGATCTTCTGCGTTCAAAGGATGTGGATTTTTTGATAGATATTCAGCGTGTGACTCCGGCAGGCTCATTTCTGCTGCACAACAAACTTTATATCGGTGAAGTGGATATGCGTGTACCGCACTGCATGACGCCCATCGGTAACTATGTTTTTGATCAGCCCTCATTTGAAAATATTGTGCGTCAGACGGTGAGCAACATCGTCCAGCGCGAGGGCGGTATGTATCACCTTTTTGATATCGGTGAGGCATATTATTATAAAAAGGAAACAACAGAATTTTTCGGAAAAGTCCGTGCTGAACACGACGCGGCACTGGCTGATTGCACCGTTGAACCGGTTGTCGGTGTCTTTATGGATTATCAGCAGCTTGCAGGCTGCTCCTACCGGGCGGCGGATCATCTTTTCAGACTGACGAAATACAGTTTCCGTCATATT
>JAZQYS010000309.1:0-3258 GCA_045633645.1 Victivallaceae bacterium
CGCCGCTTTGTTTTTGGACAACAGGCAGATTCCCCCGATCTGTGCTTAGAGGAGTAATTATGCCCCCGGGACGGTAAAGCGACACCGTCCCGGGGGGCCGGGGAGCCTTTCCGACAGATGGGAATCGGAGGGAGACGAAAAACTTTTCAAAAAAACGGGGAACTTGTTGAGAGACGCTCTGTACGGCGATGAGAAAAGTAACCATTGCGTTTTTATTATGCCAGATGTTTTTTCCAGCGCCGCTATTTCCTTTTCAAAAAGCGCAGTATTTTTAAGAAACAGTTTTCTTCAAGAGTAAAATTTTTTATTATCTGCCTGTGCTGAGAGAAGAGCTTAATTTTTTAACCATGCAAACCGGATTTTTTTAATTTCCTTCTTTTTCTTCTTTTTTTACTGAAAGAATCTGAAAAAATATGTCCGTTGAACTTGTTTTTTGATGATTCGGGTGTACCTTATCAGTAAATCAAGGAGATGTGCTGAATGTCTTTAAAATACCCTACAACTTCTAAAACGCTGCTGGATAAAATTGCTTCCGGCGATGAGATTTCATGGGATGAGTTCTATCAGAAGTATTCTCCCGTCGTCAAGGCTGTCGCTCAATACAGAGGGTTGCGTGCTGCGGATGCCGAAGATATCTGTCAACAGGTGATGATGCAGTTTTTCAAACAGAGCAAAACATTCAGGTTTGATCCGGATATAGCCCGCTTCAGAACATATTTCGGACTGATCATTCAAAGCAAAATCAGCGATTTTTACAGAAAAAAACGGGAAATTACCGTTGATGAACTGCCCGCCGTTCCCGTTGATACAGAATCCGAAATGCTGTTTATGACTGAATGGCGCAAAGTCGTTATCAAAGAGATTGAAGCCAAGTTGAAACTGAGAGTTAATAATGATACATTTCAGGCATACGAATTATATGTTATCCAGGAGCGGCCGGTGAAAGAAGTCGCTGAATTTCTTATTTGTTCCGAAAATCAGGTCTATCAGGCAAAGAAACGCTGTCTGGCGGTGATGCATGAAATCGCGCTTGAAATGAACAAAAAAGATCCCGGATTGCAGTTGGAGTTATCCGCCCATGGAATATAAATCCGGAGATATGCTCTGCAGCTGCCGTTTGCTGCAGAAGTGCGGCGAAGGCTCTTACGGTGAGGTTTGGCTTGCCTGTGATGCCGTCGGCGGTAAAGTCGCTGTAAAAATTGTCCGTAACGGTGGCAGATATTCCGAACGTGAACTTGCTGGACTTCAAAACTATAAAAACTGCAATCATCCGAATTTGCTTAAAATCCGGCATGTGGAAATTACTCCTGAATACATTTTCTGCACGATGGATGCCGCCGATGACCTGAATAAAGGCTGCGGCGAATACTGTCCGGACACCCTTGCAGAGCGTTTGAATAAATGGGGACGATTGGACAGTGAAGAGATCAACTCTATGCTTTCGGGATTGCTTTCGGGGTTGGAGGAACTGCACAAGCAGGGATTGGTCCACCGGGATATCAAACCTGATAACATCCTGTGGGTGAATGGAAGACCCACGCTTGCCGATGTCGGATTGATCGCGTTTGAGGGCGCAGGTTCCCTTGTCGGTTCTCCCGGCTTTCTCTCTCCCCGTGTGCTTGCCGGGAATCCCGCTGAAGCAAGTGATGACTTTTATGCTTTGGGCAAGGTAATCTATTGTGCATTGACGGGACTTGCTGTCAGTGAATATCCGAGTATTCCGGCGGATATGACACTGCATATAGATGTCTATTTGAATAAAGCCTTGCTGAAAAGCTGTTCTGAACCGATACATTCCGCAACAGAGTTCCGGAAACTGCTGAAAGGCAAAAACGTTTCTTCTCCTCCCAAGCAAAAAAACAGACATCCGTTTCCTCTGCAAAAAATTGGAATGATAGTGGGAGGTGCGGTGATATTGGGTATGTTGGGATATCTTTTTGTCCAACAGCAGAAAATGGCGGCAAAGCACATTGTTCAACCGGTTCCTGTCGATGCTGAATCTGAAAGAAAAATGGCCATCTTGAGAAATCTTGACAATGATTTTCAAAAGGAGCTCCAGGAAAAAGTACTATCTTTTTTCCGCAAATCCGGTTGGTTTGAAAATGACAATTTGTTGCCGTTTCTGTTGAATTATGAGTTGATGAACGGCGATATCATGCGGGAACTTCTTCTTTTCGGTAATGAGGAACCCCGCTTGAAACCACTTGTCGGAGCATATCGTAAATCGTCCCGAATGTTTACAACATTGGAATTGGAACTTCATAGTATGCTCAGCGGCATATATTATCCGGATTTTGACAAAGCCAAGGTCGGAGAACGCCGGAGTTTCTGGAAAAATCGCGGGAATATAAAAGCTATGCTGACCACAGATCCTGTTATGCAGGCAGTCGCGTTGGATTCTGTTATCCGCAACGGCATAAACAAAATATTGGAGCATGGCTCGTTCAGGGCCAACGAAAAAGCGGAATTAAAAGAATTGATTGATTTACGTCACGCTCTGCTTGATCCGGAATGGGGAAAATTGCAGTTTGTGGCAAAAAAAATTCGTTGAATCGGATAAAAGACAGAAAAAACTCACAATCCGGCGACAAATTGCAAAGTTGTTTGCGAATAATAGGTTGAAGAAAGGAATTTCTTCCATGCAAACAGATACGCGATTTGATTTTAAAGGATTGTTGTGCTATGTTATTTGCCGGAAAACCAAAAAGGGGTGAAAAACAGCAATAATAACAAAAATTTAAAAATCGAATAATTCGCATTGTTCAAGCGGATCGAAACTCAGGAAAACGCCAAAGTACAGAGAAAAAGATCGACTTGCCTGGAGTGTGTCTGTCTATACAGACGTACTCTGTTTGCATGGTCTTTTTCGGGTATTGGCGTACCTCCTGAGTCGTGGAAATGGGGTACGTTTTTTTTGTGTTTAAAAATCGAACACAGAAGGGAGGCCGCACGAAAGAGAAGTTGTAGAAGTTATGGCTTTAATCAGATCTCTGCTTTTGCCAATAAATGTTGATACTGTAAAAAATTCAAATCGAAAATAAAGAAGTTCAAAGAATAAAAACAAAGGAACAACAAAATGAGTGATATCAGTCTTGGTTTCTTCGCAGAAGAGTATCCGGAAAAGTTGAATTTTAACGGCAGGGAAATCGCCGTCCCTGAGGTGTTTTTCAGATACGCTTCTGCCTCTGCGGCGTTCAGGCCTGAAATGCTTAAAACTTATAACGCCATGCTGAATAACTTCGATGACAAAATCGGTTC
>JAZQYS010000310.1:0-4798 GCA_045633645.1 Victivallaceae bacterium
GGGGGGACGCCGTTGATTTCGCAGTAGACGATACCGCCGCAGCTGTCATTTTGACTGCGGCAATCCATGATGGCGTCAACCATCTTTTGGGCGGCGGCTTTATCGGCGGCACGGACGATGTTGTTTTCAACTTCGTTCCAATCGGTGACTGGAGCGGGGATACCTACGATTTCAACAGCGCAGGCTCTTGCGCAGATACCGAAAGAAGAGAGAAACTTTTTGGCAACGGCACCTGCGGCAACTCGGGCAGCGGTTTCTCTGCCGCTGGAACGTCCGCCGCCGCGGTAGTCACGGAAACCGTACTTTGCGGTATATCCGAAATCGGCATGACCGGGACGGAAAATATTGGCGATATTGGAATAATCTTTACTGTGCTGATCGCTGTTGCGGATGAGCATGGCAAGGGCGGTTCCGGTGGTTTTGCCGTCAAAGACACCCGAAAGAATTTCCACCTGATCGGCTTCATTTCTTTGGGTTGCCACTTTGGATTGACCGGGTTTGCGGCGGTCAAGTTCTTTTTGAATAAAGGAAACATCCAGTTCAATACCGGCGGGAACGCCGTCAAGAACGACGCCGAGGGCCGGACCGTGGGATTCTCCGAAAGTGGTGATTTTGAATAAATTGCCGAAAGAGTTGCCGCCCATATTTATCCTTCCAAAAGCAGGACAAGCTGATCTGCTGCCGCTTTTTTGTCAAGTTCTTCAGTAATGGAAAAGGTGATATCTGCCGCTTTTTCAAAATCTTTACGGCGTTTTTTGTTCATTTCAGAAAAGCGTTGGCGGGGATCTTCGGCATCTGCCAGAAAAGGAGGCAGTCCGTTTTTGATGACCCGCTTGTAGGCGATGTCTTCGTTGATATCCAGCCAGACGATTCTGCCCAGCTGCTTTAATGACTTATATTCAAGAAACGCATTTGAAACGGCGCCGCCGCCGAGGGCGATGACCCGGGGGGGGCCGGAAATCAATCTGCGGATGATGAGGGCTTCAAACTCGCGGAACTTTTCTTCGCCGAGATATTTAAAAATTTCGCGGCAGGAACAGCGGCTGCCGCTGTCCATATAAAACTGTTTTTCGATCTCTGCATCGGAATCAACGAATTCCAGATCGTACTTCCGGGCAAGGAGCTTGCCCAGAGTACTTTTTCCGCAATGTTTGATTCCGATGAGAACGATGGAACGCATGATTACATGACCGAGTCGGGACGGACGATTTGGGTTCCCACGCCGTTGGAGGTGAAAATTTCAAGCAGCAGGGAGTGTTTCTGTCTGCCGTCGATCATGTGGACCTTGTTGATGCCGGAGTCAAGCGCGGAAACGCAGCTGGCGATCTTGGGCAGCATTCCGCCGGAAAGAATGCCGTCCTGAATGAGTTTATCAATGTCTGTGGTGCAGATGGTTGCAATGACACTGTTTTCATCACTGCAGTCGGCAAGAATACCGGGAACGTCGCTCATGAAAACCAGTTTGCGGGCATGGAGCGCTTCGGCGATTTTGCAGGCGGCAGTATCTGCGTTGATGTTGTAGGTGTTGCCGTCAAGACCGGTTCCCAGCGGCGTGACAACGGGAATCAATCCCGCTTCAAGAGCCTCAAAAATCGGCGTGGTGTTGACACCGGTGACTTCGCCGACAAAGCCGACATCTTCTGCTTCGCCCCTGGCGGGATTGACGGAGAGGGTCTTTTTCGCTTTCAGAATGCTTTTGCCTGAAAGTCCCTGCATGCGTCCGCCGGCAGCTTCGCCGAGGGCAAGCAGATTTTTATTGACTTCGTTGTGGAGAACATCATCAACGATTTTAATCGTTTGATCGCAGGTGTAACGCAGTCCGTTGACGAACTTGACGGGAATACCCTGCTTTTTAAGTTCTGCGGAAATTGCTTTTCCGCCGCCGTGGACGACGACGGGACGGACGCCGATGGCTTCAAGCATGACAACGTCACGCATGACACCTCTGACCAGTTCGGGGTCTTCCATGGCGCTGCCGCCGAATTTGACAACCATCAGGCTGTTGCGGAATTTTTGAATATAGGGGAGGGCTTCAACAAGCACATCTGCTTTTTCAATGGGATTAGTCATTTTGATTTCCTCAGTAACGGTAGTTTTCACCTTTGTACGGACCCTCAACCTGAACGCCGATATAATCGGCCTGTTCCTGGGAGAGAACGGTGAGTTTTGCGCCCAGTTTATCCAGATGGAGACGGGCAACTTCTTCATCCAGTTTTTTATCCAGCAGATAGACACCGGCCGCGCGGTTGGGATTGCGGGCAATATCAATCTGCGCCAGAGTCTGGTTGGTGAAACTGTTGGACATCACAAAAGAGGGGTGTCCGGTGGCGCAACCGAGGTTGACCAGACGTCCTTCGGCGAGGACGTAAATGCAGTGTCCGTCGGGGAAGGTGAAGCGGCTGACGGGGCAGCTGCTGTCTTTGATTTCAAGTTTGGTCACGCCGGGACAGCTTTCAAGTCTTGCCATTTCAATTTCGTTGTCAAAGTGTCCGATATTGCAGACAATTGCCTGATCTTTCATCTTTGCCATGTGTTCAAGGGTGATGATATGACAGTTGCCGGTGCAGGTGACATAGACATCTGCGAAGGGAAGGGCATCTTCAACGGTGCAGACCTGATAGCCCGCCATACATGCCTGAAGGGCGCAGATGGGGGCAACTTCGGTAACGATTACCCGGGCGCGTTCATTTCTCATGGCTTCGGCACAGCCTTTGCCCACATCTCCGTAACCGCAGATGACGACGGTTTTACCTGAGAGCATCACGTCAAGGGCGCGTTTGATACCGTCGGTCAAACTGTGACGGCAGCCGTAAACGTTGTCAAATTTGCTCTTGGTAACGGAGTCATTGACGTTGACCGCCTGGAAGAGCAGTTCACCTTTTTTGCTCATCTGTTCAAGACGGTGGACTCCGGTAGTGGTTTCTTCTGAAACGCCCTTGACATTGGCGGCAACTTTGTGCCAGTGCTGCGGATCTTTTGCCAATTCACGTTTCAAAAGGGCATTGATGATTTTAAGTTCTTCAACATCGGTGGGCTCATCCAGAATCGCCGGATTGTCTTCGGCGGCGCAGCCGCGGTGGATGAGAAGAGTGGCATCTCCGCCGTCGTCAACAATCTGATCCGGACCGGAACCGTCGGGCCAGGTGAGGGCGCGGTAGGTGCATTCCCAGTATTCTTCAAGAGTTTCACCTTTCCAGGCAAAGACGGGAATACCCGCCTTGGCAATGGCGGCGGCGGCATGATCCTGGGTGGAGAAAATATTGCAGCTTGCCCAGCGGACATCGGCGCCGAGGGCAGCAAGTGTTTCAATGAGGACTGCGGTCTGAATGGTCATGTGCAGACTGCCCATGATTTTGATGCCTTTGAGGGGCTGTTCTTTGCCGTATTTGGCTCTGGTTGCCATCAGACCCGGCATTTCCTGCTGGGCAATGTCAAGTTCTTTTCTGCCGAAATCGGCGAGGTTGATATCTCTGATCTGATATTCCATAATAATTCACCATTAGTTGATTGATAAAGCTTTTTCAATTTTCTTCCAGGATTCATCCGGAAGCTGGGAACCGATGACTTTGACAACTTCACCAGAAAGGATTGAACCGTAACGGGCGCAGTTTTCGAGGGCATGATTTTTGACAATACCGTAAAGGAATCCGGCAGCCCAGAGGTCTCCGGCGGCGGTGGTGTCAACGGGATTTTCCACAAGTTCCGCTGAAACTTTGACCTTTTCGCCGTTGCGTTTGACCATGGCACCGCGTTTGCCGAGTTTCAGAACAGCGGTACTGCAATGTTTGGCAAGTTCTTCCAATTGTTCATTTTCAGGAATGTTTCCAACAAGTGCAGCCGCTTCATCGGCATTGGCAAAGAGGATATCCACATCATCCAGCAGGGCATTGATTTTGTCACGGAAGATGTTGACAACTTCAAAACTTGCCAGGTCAAATGCGATTTTGCATCCGGCTTTTTTGGCACTTTCAAAAACGGCATCAAAGGCGGCTGAAAACAGCATATATCCCTCAATAAGAACAATGTCGTAACGGGAAAAATCCACCTGTTGAACGTCTTCTGCCGTCATAAGAGATGCCGCCGCCAGATCTGAACGCATGGTGCGTTCCGCGTCGGGAGTTATCAGCGAAAGACAAATACCCGTCGGTGCCGTTTCAGATAAAAAGAACTCACGGTCGCTGCCGCCGAAGGAAACCAGTTTACTGCGGTAGTATTCACCTTCTGAGTCTTTGCCGGTTTTGCCGAGCATGGCAACATCAATGCCCATGCGTGCAAGGGCAAAAACGGTATTCCCGGCGGAACCGCCGGGAACCCATTCAACGTTTTCTCCGAGGAGCTGCATCAAAGCAGCGCGTTCCTCAGAGCCGATCATTTCCATTCCGCCTTTTGCGCCGGAAACGTGCTTTGCAAGAAAGTTGTCATCAACTTGAGCAAGCACATCCAGCAGCGGCGAACCCACACCCAGTACAGCAGCCATTTTTAACTGTTACTTCTGCACTGCGGCTTTGAGTTCAGCGACTTTATCGGTCTTTTCCCAGGGGAACTGGCTTCTGCCGAAGTGACCGTAAGCGGCGGTATCCTGATAGCACCAGCCGTTGCCGGGACGTTTCAGACCCAGTTCTTCAATGAGGGCGGCAGGACGCATATCAAAGACCTTGCGGACAAGTTGTTCCAGTTCGCTGTCAGGAATGATACCGGTGCCGTAGGTGTCAACGTTGACCGAAAGCGGATCGGCAACACCGATGGCGTAGGCAACCTGAATTTCGCACTTGTGCGCAAGTCCTGCGGCAACCAGGTT
>JAZQYS010000311.1:0-1651 GCA_045633645.1 Victivallaceae bacterium
TGCCCGACCGTTTAAGGGGCAGCGCCCCTTAAAAATCCCCGATCGCCCGGGGGCGAGTGTTGCTGTGTAGTATGGTTCTGGCAAAAAATTACCCTGGGGTGTTTTCGCAAAATTTTTGATACCTCAAGTGGTCTGCCAAGACCGTGGGGGCGGCGCAGTTGATGCTGAGAATACCGGGAATACTGAGAGTACTGTAAAAAAGGTGCGCCGCAGAATAAGACCCTTGTAAAAAATTGCTGACACAGCCGTTTTTTGCAACGGCACAGCAAACCCCGGCGGTTATTCAGAACTTTGATGTAAAGAATTACCGTCGGGGTTTGCAAAAAAGCAAGCTTCAGGGGTGCTTAAACGGGGGGTGTGTTTAATCCAAACTTACGGTCGTACCCTGTTTCCAGCTTTCAAGGGCAGCGGTGAAAAGTTTGTGTGAAAGCGTTGTTTCTTCAGGAGTGACGCAGGGAACAAATTTTCCGGCAGGAAGTTCGCCTGCAAGTTCCGAGAGAAATGCCGCCCACATCTGTAAAATGGCATCGGTGAAACCGAATTCAAAAATACCGCCGGTCAGAGTCGGGAAGGTGCTTTCGTAACCCATGTCAATCTGTTGGAGTGCCTGGGTTCCGCCGGGCGTATACTCCAGAACTTCCAGACGGCGGGGATTTTTGCTTGTCCATTTGGCGCAGCCGCGCATACCTTTGACTTCAAAGTACCAGGTATCAGTTTCTCCCGGCGCAATACGCTGGGTCTTGATCGTCAGCGGAAAAGCGTGTCCGAAACGCGGATCTTCTGCTTCGCAGAGAAGTGTGGCGTTATCCCAGGTTTCACAGGGAACTCTGCTGCCGCTTTTATCCGGACGGTCGGGAACAAGATTTGAAAGAATCGCACGGACGTTTTTGGGAATGAATCCCGCACGGAACGGAAAATGGCAGGCGTGCATGCCCAAGTCGCCCATGCAACCGTATTCGCCGTTGAATTCAATCATACGTTTCCAGTTGATGACCTTGTCGGGATTGAGGTCGGAGGAGTGGAGAAATCCGGAATTGACCTCGATGATCTTTCCGAAAAAGTCCGTTTCCAGCAGTTTGCCGATTTTCTGCATGGGGGGATAATAGGGGAACTCTGAGCAGCAGCGGACAAAAACTTCAGGATGTTCCGCAATACATTTGCAGATGTTTTCGTTGGCTTTTTTGTCAATGCCGAAGGGTTTTTCTCCGAAAAGATGTTTGCCGCTTCTGATGACGGCGCAGTAAAATTCTTCGTGCAGATTGTGGGGAACGGCACAGTAAACGGCATCCACATCGGGATTTGCGAGCAGTTCCCGGTAATCAGGAGTGAATTGTTTGATGGTGGGGAAGTTGTCTCGATACCAGGTGTAGCGCGAAGAATCCCTGCCGCAGACGGCGACGATTTCGGGACGCACGTTAATGCCCGTCAGATGACACCAGCGGGCGCAGGCACTGGCAAATTCACGTCCCATCAGACCGGGACCGATAATTCCGAAACGGATGACTTTCATATATTCACTCCTTGATTGTCAGATTTATTTTATATCCAGAACCATCTCGTTTTCAACATCGGTAAAGCCGTTTTTCAGATAGAGGGGTTTGCCCATGTTTGAAGCGTTGAGATAGATTTTGCAGCAGTCTTTTTCTTTTGC
>JAZQYS010000312.1:0-2337 GCA_045633645.1 Victivallaceae bacterium
TGCATGGCAATGAGGATCAATGCATAAGCTCCTGTACAGAAGACCCCGGCGGCAGCCGGATAAAAAAAAGCTTTCCCCAAAAATTTCCGCAGAGCTATGCGCTCAGTAGGATCGAAAATGACCAGAGGAACTTCTCCGAGAGAAAGTCCCATTTGAATTAGAAAAAGATACCCGAGAGTGCAGGTGTTTGAAACTTTTTCCCCGTCTGCAATCTGCTTTAACGCCTGACTGTCGCAAAGCGTGTACCCCGTGGTTCCGATAGCTCCTAAAATGATGAATACCAAGGCGGTAGTATTCAATCCTTTAAAGGAAATGTGCCGAAACGAACGAAACGGCATAATGACACATCCTGCAGCGATGATGATCATACCGATCTGAGCAGGAATGCCCAAAGGCTTCCCGATTCCGGCAATCAATGTGATCGCTGCCAGCATGACCACCGGCAATGCGCGGACTAACGGATAGATCAGCGAAATATCGCCATGTTTGTAACCGTGCGCCAATCCATACATATAAAGGACTTCAGAAGCAACGCTTCCCGCTAAAAGCCAATAGAATACAGCAGGCAGCCCCAGAAATGCACTGCTGCTCATCAGAAAAAACGGAAGCCAAATAATGCCGCCAGTGAAGTTCATTATCAGATAAAACGCCGTAGACGGTGTCGTTGTCTTGGAAAGTGTATTCCAAGCGACATGCATGAATACTGATATAAAAATCAGGATTGCCGCGGTAATGCTCATGAAAAGTTCCTTTTCCTTTACATCATCAAGGTATTCCCTGTTAAAAGAAACAGGGATATTGCTCAGATATCTTTTTGTTCAGAATAGACAAAAAAGTGGTCACTGGGATAAATCTCGTTATCATGATCGTAGACGATTTCGGCGTTGCATTGAGGGGCAATGCCGCGAACGAAAATGTAATCCATGCGTCCCTTGCCGCAAATTCCCAAATCCTGATTCCAATCTGTACCGATATAATCGTGCAGAGTAGGACTGTATAGATTTTTTTCAGGCATTGTGTCTGTCCAACCGGAGTCTATCAGGGTTTTGATCGCCGGGTTATCCGGATCACAGTTCAGATCTCCGGTGAGAATCTGCACAAAGGAGTCTTTCCAGGCAGATGCATCCTCGTTGATCATGCGAGCTGCGTTATCCCTTGCCAGTTGTGAAATATGGTCAAAGTGAGTATTTACTACACGCACGAATCCTTTCGTTCCCCGCAGCAAGACCCAGTTGACCATACGGACACACTTGGTGCCCCAGCTGGTGGAACCGGGGATGTGGGGTGTTTCAGAAAGCTGCCAAGCTCCTACGCCACAATTTTCATACATCCCCCGACGGTAAAAAATAGCATTTTCAGGATACTCCTCTGAGGCAAAGGAATTACCGTGAACACAGTCGTAACCGGAAAAGTATGCTTTGAAGTCTGCCAACTGGTCGTTGTGGCACTCTTGAAGACAAATTACATCAGGATCGTATTTGGCGATTGCAGAAAAACAGCAGTTTTTCCGGTTCTGCCAAAAACGGGGTCCCATATCTTGTTTCATGGAAGAAAAACGGATATTGCAGGTGATGATTTTCATAGTTGTATTTTTCCTTTATTTAGCACCCGTAAAGCGGAAAACTTTCAGATCCATTGCAGGAATACGGACTTTCCACGGCAACGCAACATTTTCCGGACGGAGAGTGCGATTCGCAGTTTCCATATTGTAGATGAAAGCCGCATTCAGAAGCTCCGGCGGGAGAACGATCTCTGCCGTTACATCCTTTTGGGACCAATTTGCCACGGCGACCAACCAGTCTCTGGAATCTTTCTTTTTCCAGTAACTTACTTTGATTTCCTTCGGCTTACTCAAGATACCGTTCTTCCAATAGCCGTGGAACTCTGTCCCCCCCATTCCGAATGGCATGGTCACTCGCAAATGAAAATCCTCTGCGCTCTGACAATGTATAAAGGCTGAATCAAAAAGTGAGTTATTGACGAAGCAAAGAGCCAGCGTTTCACGGGTTGCCTTGGCTGTACGGTGTTGTTTGGGGAGAAAGCAGTACTGCGATAAATGCGCTTGCGGTATTCCCCAACGATATGGACTGAAATTGATTCGCCAAAGAACTCCTGAATAATCCCGTTTTGCACCGGAGGGGGGCGCACTCATGAGCGGAACACCAATTTGCCTGTCAACAAGCAGCATATCCGCCAAGCCACCAAGATGCCTGGGTTTGAATTCTTCCCCGTGAGCAACAAGGCTCCAGAACGAAGCAGATCCGGACAAAATCGGATACCCGTGGGAAAAAATAGTTGGATACTTATCACCTTTCACGGAAGCGAAAGCACAGTAAA
>JAZQYS010000313.1:0-1738 GCA_045633645.1 Victivallaceae bacterium
GGCAAAAAAGAAAAACGCTTGGCCAATATATACTGGCATGGCGGTTGTACTGATTTGAATGACAATATGATTTATCCGGTAATGGAAAACGCTTTTCCCGCAAAACTCTTTCCGGTTACTTTTGTTCCTGAAAAAACATTACATAAATTGCGTACCGGAGAAAAAGTAAGAATTCTGGCATGGGGCGACAGCGTTACAGAATGCAGTTATTTGCCCAAAAAAAATCGCTGGCAGGAACAATTCCGCCAACGGTTGCAAAAAATATATCCGCAAACAGATATCGAACTATTGACAGAAGCATGGGGCGGACATTCAACATCATCTTTTCTGGATGCTCCGGCAGGCCATGAACACAACTTTTGTGAAAAAGTTCTGGCAGTAAAACCGGATCTGATAATTTCCGAATTTGTCAATGATTGCAATTTGCCGGAAGAAACATTCTCTGAAAATTACTGTAAAATCAAAGAGGCGTTTGACCAAATCGATGCAGAATGGATCATCCTGACTCCGCATTATGTTTCTCCGGACAGAATGGATTTTCCGGATTCAAAAAATTGTGATACAGATCCTCGCATATTGGTAAAATTCCTTCGGGATTTTACCCGGAAAAATCAAATCCCACTGGCGGATGCTTCAATATACTGGGGACGGCTTTACCGTCAGGGAATCCCATATGAAACGCTTTTCAGCAACGGGATCAATCATCCTCTGGAATATGGTTTGTCTCTGTTTGCAGATGCTTTGATGAATTTATTTCAATAAAATTGGCATCTTTGGCGGCAATGGTTTCTTCCCGGTATTTTTGCGGAGTAATTTTATTTTTGGCTTTGAAACAGCGGATGAAGTAATTCGCTGTGGCAAAACCGCTTGCTTCTGCAATCTCGCTGATACTCAATCTGGTACTGCTCAAAAGGGAAATCGCATGATTCAAACGTTGGTTCTGCAGATAAGCATTGGGCGAAAGGGCCAGATGTGACTTAAAAAGTTTATTCAGGTGATTCGGTGTGATCCGCAATTCATTGGCAATGGCACGCAATTCCAGATCCGGGTCATCAAAACTCTGATCGATCAGACGTTTTGCATAGACAAAGGTAGTATTGTGTTCTTTCCGGTCATTGGGGATATTCAAACCGGCAGAGCCAAGTACACTGCCGAGCAGTTGCAGAAAAATACCGAGTTTCAAAATTCGCAGTGCCGGTTTATCCTGATATATATTGAAAAATGTTTGTAAAAGACTTTGGATATGGATCGCTTCGGCGGTGGAAAGTTTGACCAATACCGGAAATTTCATCACATTTTCCGGTATTCTTCCGGCGGCCAGTGCCGGGTTGAAAATATGTTTTTTATCCACCACGACCTGAATATTATCTCCGTTGACGTATGCCGGACAATCCCCGTACCAGTCAAAATGTATGCACCATCTGTCAGCATCGGTTTCGGCAATACACACATATTCATAATCCGGCGGAATGATCAGCAAAGTTCCTTCATTGCAGATGATTGTGCGGTTTTCAGTAATTGTGCGGCAACATCCGCAGGCAAAATACACCAACTCATAATCATATATTTTGCGGTTGGCTTCCACCCAGCCTTTGGGAGTTTTGCCGTGCCATGCCATGCCGAGTTTGATATTTTCTGTTTTTTGCATATATAATTGTTTTGTGCTATTGTTGATTGTTGCGTGATATTGCAGATTTATCCTTTTGTGTGTATAATATATACGTTGCAACACTAAAGG
>JAZQYS010000314.1:0-5722 GCA_045633645.1 Victivallaceae bacterium
TTTGCAACTTCACATCTATTTTGCCAGATATTTCAAGATGGCAAGTGAAACAAAGTTATTGCCTTTTGAACTTAAATGTACGCCGTCGGGTTTTGTGAAAAGATGGGATTTCTGTTTCATGTCTTTCAGCGGCGTATAGATGTCTATGATGTCAATGTTAAATTCTTTTGCCGCTTTTTTCTGGATGGCGCAATATTCCTCAACGCGGGGGGCTTCTCCGAAAACAACGTAGTTTCTGCCCGCTTTTTTATTGTAGCTTGCCGCTTTGACACATTGGGCAAAGTCCGGTGAACAGGGCGTTATCAGCACGATTTTGGCATTGGATTTTTTGCGGAGAAAGGTGAAAATATCTTTCCAGTATTTTGCCTGGACTTCTGCTGCAACAGGCTGATAGATTTTTCCGTCGGTACGGTAATGGGCGCGGGTGTCGTTGTGTCCGAGAAAAATAAAAATCATATCCCACTTTTGGGCAAACAAGTCTTTATACATGTTTTTGCGCCAGGTTCTTCCACCGCCTTTCAAACGTTCATACAGAGAAATCAGGTGATCTCCGCCCACGCCGGCATTGCGGAAATGCCATTTGCCGGGATTGTATTTGTTGATCCAGAATGAAACTTTATCAGTATAGTTTCTGTGACGGTCATAATCGGTTAGACTGTCTCCGAGAAAGAGAATATTTTGCGTTTTATTCAATTTGATTTTTTTTGCAGCAGCGTCAATTCGGCTGTATTCCTCATTTGAAATACAGTTGACAAAAACATCGGCGTGCTGTCCCGTTGCCGGATCATCAACAGACACTCTGCCCACACCGGGAATACGGGTGCCGGGCGCAGGGGTGTAGGCAGAAATTTTTCCTGAGATATCAACGTCAAGCGTTTTCTCAACTTTGCGGGAAGTGTTTTTGAAACCGTCAAAAACTGTGATATTTCCGGATTGGGGAAAAGTAAACGTCACCTTTGCTTTTTCCTGCGGACGGACAATCAGATGACGGGGAAACGCCGTTATCGGTTCTCCTTTTGCGGGAATTGATTTGAGTTGTTCTTCAGCAAGGAGAAAATAATTTCCCTCTCCTGATATTTTGTAAGTGATATAGGCATTACGTCCGAAACGCTGTGAAAGACAGTTGAAAACAACTTTGCCGGACTGCCACTTTTCAGAGAGTTCTATTTTTTTCAGCGGCAGCATTTCCGCCGGTGCAAATACACTGTCGCGGTCCCCACGGTTCATAAGTGACAATTGCAGAACACCTTTGCCTTTTACCTGAAAGGAATATTCAACTTTTTCTCCGCGCAGCTGATAATTTTTTCTGCCGAAAATCTTGTATCCCGTCGCTTCGTGGCGTTTGGCTGAAATTTTTGTCGTAACAACCTTGCGGCAGGCTTTCCCCGCCGGTCCGCCCTTGGGGAGAAGTTCAGTTTTTCCCGCACCAGTCCAGGGCAGGAATCCTGTGGTGAATGCAATGGGTTCGTAAACAATTGTTTGAGCGCAAAGAGATACAACGGCAATAAAAAGAAATGAAATGAGATTTTGTTTCATAAAAGACCACCGGTATTTAAAGTTGTTTATAAAAATATATCTCCTGATGTTTGTTGTTTCAAGAGATCAACCGTCAATATATTTGTAATTTATAACGATTTGTCTGTTGACTGCAAGTTTATCGGTTGCAATTTTTTTTTCAGAAGCTATATTCTCTGTTGAAATGCATAATTTTCAACACTTAAAATACCCAAACAGGACAAGTGAAAATGAGTGAAAAAAAATCCAATGGCGGAGATTTCCGTTACGCTGTCGGTGAAAGCAAAGTGCCCTGGCACGCTGTCGGTGAATTCTATGATGGTAAAGATGCCGTCGAGATGGTGAAATTTCTTCTTCCTGATAACGGAGATCCGTCTTACGCTCAAAATGTGAAAAATATGGAAGACGCTGTCCGCACTCTTGCTGAAAACTCCGGCAGAGCTACGAAACTTACTCTCGGCAAAATGGTTGCAGAAGCTGAGGAAATTTCCAAAGAATACTTCAACGCCAAATACGCCTGTTTCCTTGACAACTGGACCGGAGGTATGGAAATTGCCTATAAACTTGCGGGAATCGGTCCCGGAGATGAAATCATCATGCCCGCTGTGACTTTTATCGCAACGATGGCTTATCCCCTGAGCGTGGGCGCAAAGATTGTTTTCGCCGATATCGACCCCGAAACCATCAACATCGATCCGGCGGACGTTGAACGCAAAATTACGCCCAAAACAAAAATGATCGTTCCCGTTCACCTCGGCGGTTATCCTGTTGATATGGATCCCATCATGGCACTGGCTGAAAAACATAATCTTATTGTTATGGAAGATGCCGCACACGGTATGGGCGGTGCTTACAAGGGCAAAAAACTCGGTGCAATCGGTCATTTCGGCGGATTTTCTCTGCATGAAGTCAAAAATATCAACTCTCTGGGAGAGGGCGGCGTTCTGCTTTCAAACGAAGACTGGGCTGGTCCCCAGTTCCCCGGTGCCCGTTTCCTCGGTTTGGACTTCACCCGCAAAATCAAAGACTGGCTGTATGATATCTCTCCGCTTACCGACCGTTTCGGCAAGCCTCAGGTGGCTCTGAATCACTCCGCTACAGAAATCCAGGCCCTGGGACTTCTTCTCCAGATGAAGCGTCTGGATGAAATCATCGCCATCCGCCGTAAAGCCGCTGAATATATGAACAGCGTTCTTTCTCAGGAGCCGGGTATTCTGGTTGAAAAGGCTGATACGCCCGACACCTACGGAACGCACCACCTCTATCTGCTGCGTATCGATCCTGAAATCGTCGGCGGAGATATCCAGCAGCTTTCAAAGAAACTTTCTGAAAAAGGTTTGACCAACATCACCCACTTCGGTCCCATGTACCGCTTTAAAATCATGAAGGATTTGGGATATGATGAAGAGGCGATTGCCGCCACTTGTCCCAATACTGAAAAGATGTTCTATTATTCCTACACACATCTTCCTTTGTATCCGTTGACTCAGGAACAGCTTGAATATCAGGCGCAGGCGGTCGTTGAAGCCGTCCGCGAAATGAAAGCAGGTAAGTAATATGGCTCTCAAACATTATAAAATGCTGGACTGCACTTTTCCGGAAGTGCAGGAGTATCTCAAAACCAACAAAACGATTCTCATCCCTTACGGTTTGAGTGAACAGCACGGCGCACATCTGCCGCTGGATACCGATGTCCGCAATGCGGAATTTATTTCTGCGGCACTTGCAAAAAAATTGGACTGTCTGATTGCTCCCACGCTGAATTACACCTTTTCCGGCGGAATGCTCCCCGGAACGATCAACGTTAAACCCGCAACATTCTGCAACCTTGTCGGAGAAATCATTGAATCTCTCTATCTGCAGGGATTTCGCAACTTTGTGATTATTCCCGGACACGGCGGCAGTGAAAGTCTGCTGATTCTGAAAGAGTCTCTGCGTATCCTCAAATGGATCAATCCCAATCTTTCTGATGCGCTTATTATGCTCATGCCCATCTGGGATTACTCACCCACCTGGTTTGCCATGTTTGACGAAAAGGATTATCACGCCGCCAAAGCAGAAACTTCTCTGCTGCTGCATTGGAGTCCTGAAGTTGTCCGCATGGATAAACTGGTTATGGATGAATCTGAAATTGCTGACCGTCTCCGTCAGGACCCCGACAGTTATCAGCTGCGTGAAAGTTTTACCGACAATCCGCATGAAATCGTTCAGACCGGTCAGCGTGCCGATGTCAAAGTCGGTGTCATGGGCTGGCCCGAACAGGCCTCTGCTGAAATCGGACGCAAGATTGAAGAAGAGTTCGTCAAAAACGGCGGTGATGCCCTCATTGCAGCTTTTGCCGCTGCTGATGAAGCCCGCAAAAGCGGTAAACGCATCGTCCACGACAACGGCGCGCATTTGAAGATTCGTTCTGTATAATCAAGATAAAAATTGTACTTAAAATGATTGAAATCACAAATTTACGTCAGGGCGCAATCCTCAACCACAATCATGGTGCAGAATGTGAAAAAGCACTTGTTATTCCCGTAGAGGGAATTTCAGAAGCCGGTTATCCCGTTGTTATCAACGGGATTCCTGCAGAAATGGACGGACGGTGTTTTTCCGCAGAAATTGCCCTTTCTGAAAAAATCAACACCGTCAAGGCTGAAACTGTAACCCCCCATGGTGTCTACTCTCAGGAGTTGACTGTCGTCTGGGACAAAAAGTCCTTTAAACGCTGCAACTTTTATATTGATGACCACAGTTTTCTCTTTACTGATCTTGCCAAAGAGCGTCCTGCAAGCGCCTTTGATCACTTCTATCTCAAAGGCTTGAAAGAAATCAATAAAAAGTACGGAACGAAATTTACTCTGAACGCTTTTTACGAAAATGCCCATCACGGTTTTGAACTCAAAGATATGCCCGATATCTGGAAAAGCGAATTTATCGACAATTCGGACTGGCTAAAATTTTCTTTCCATTCCCGGAGTGAATTTCCCGACCGCATCTATGCCGAAGCCACGGCAGAGGAGTTCGGGCGCGATTGGGATATGGTTCAAAATGAAATCGTCCGTTTTGCCGGTGAAGAAAGTTATATTGCTCCCGTTGTCATCCATTGGGCGAATGTGCATCCGGCAGTTGCTCAGGAGGCCATACGCCGGGGCATGACCTGTTACTCCAACTCATTCCGTCTGCGTGTTATGGGCGGTCCCAGCCTTGCCGACCGTCAGAAAGGCGGCAACATGACTCAGATTGAAAACCGTTCTGTTTCCGGTGCGGATAAATCTGCCGGGGCTTACGGATTCCAGATGCATTACGGCTTTCAGGAGGAAACCGATTATCTCAACAAACATTTTGCGTATTATGATCCGCTGCTCAAAGTCTATTTCTTCCGCAATCTTCTCTGCGGCAATCTGGTTCCGCTGGATAAGATTCCGGGAAGACTTGATGAATTTTTATCTGTGGCTGAAAAATACGGTGTCGAAGCATTCTGCAATGCCTCTCACGAACAGTATACTTTCCCCTATTATCCCAACTATCTGCCGGATCACATGGAGCGTCTGGAAAAGATTTCCCGCCTCATGCATGAATACGGCTGCAAACCTGTCTTCTACTCTGAAGGCATCCTCGGCAACACGGCCTGGGCGTAATGGTTTGTACCGGGGGAAGGAGAGAAAATTTTTTCGCCTCCCCCCTGAGCTTTTGCCGCCTTTTTTAAGCGTTCTTAATTTTCAGATGAGGCGGAATTTTGTTTCCCGGGAAGTATCCGCTTGTAATTTCAAGGTATTCTTCAAGTGAGGGAAAATCCCCGGGAACGCCGAAAACATCTTCAAAGTCCTGCTGTTCGATTTTTGCAAGATCAAGCAGATCGCCAAGAAAATCACCCTCAAAGGCAAGCGCATCGCAGATATCCCGGCTTGTCCACTTGGACAGTTCTCCGGCAGTCAGAAGTTTTTTAACTTCATGGGGAACCGGACAAAACTGGCAGGTTATGGGATTGGCAAGAATCAGCTTTTTCCATTCTTCGGCAGAAAAATCAGGACAGTCTCTTGTTTCAAGCAGATTCCAACAGCAGGAAACGGCGTCAAACCATGTATCATGAGTCCAGCTTTTACGGTTTTCGGGTGTGCTGTCATAATAATCTGAAAACATTTTTTCCTCCTGTGGGTGAATCGTTCTGCACTGAATATACCGTATGTTTTTTGAAATACAAGTTGAAATAACGGTC
>JAZQYS010000315.1:0-3233 GCA_045633645.1 Victivallaceae bacterium
GATGAAGATAATTACCCGTCCGGCGATGCGGGAAACAGAATTTGCAATTCTTATCCTGAACTGTCTGCCTCCTATCTTAAATTTCATGTCGTCGAAGCAAAGTCCGGCGTCAGGGTCACGGAGTTTTTCTCAGTAAACGGCGCATTTGCCGGTTGCCACGCCGTTTACGAAGACGGAACCTTGTGCGATTTGGCTCAGCACTGCGGCAGTCTGCGGCAGAACTGGGGAAAATCCCGCATGCAGAGCGAAGCCTATTCCCTTGCCGCCCAGCCGGCGTATCCGCACCGCCGCCGGGGCATGGATATGGCACGTCTTGCCCTCGCCTGGACTCCAGACCGTGACTGCCGCATCGTCTGCTCCGAGTGGATCCACAACGGTCCCGGCTGGCACAGCAGCGATCTTCTCAATCCGATGACGGCAGAAATACTGCTGGATCTGACGCACAAGGCATACGAAGAACATTTCGGTGAGCAGATGAAACACTGTGCGGCATCGTTTATGGATGAACCCTGCGCCATCGGAGATTTTCCCTGGACCCGCCGTTTCCCTGAGGAATTCAAACTCGATCACGGTTATGACCTGATGGCTCATCTGCCGCATCTGCCGCTCAACATTGACGGACGTTCCATCCGTATCCGCAGCGATTACCGCAAAACGCTGCACCGTCTGCTTTGTCAGAATTATCTCGGCACGTTCCGGAAGTGGTTAAGTGAACGCGGCATCGCCAATACCGGACATCTTTCAAGAACAGAATATCTGACCTATGTGGGACTGCATTGGCCCAATGAACTGCGCTGTCTGAAAATGCTTGATATCCCCTGCGGCGATCCTCTGGGAGCGGGGATCGGTCAGCCCGGTTCAGCGGCATATCATGTCGGCTTGAAAACAGTTTCTTCCGCCGCACGCCTTTTCGGAAAAAAAGCCTCCGGAGCAGATGCTTTTGCAGTCGGCGGAGATACGATTTCTCTGAGTGATCTAAAGTTCATGCTCAATTATCATCTTGTCATGGGTTTGAACTGGTTCAATGTCCACGGTTTGTATTACACCCTTGAGGGGGAACGCCGGGATGAAGCGCCGCCGTCGCTGTTTTATCAGCATTCTCAGTGGCCGCACATGAAAACCTTTCTTGACTACCTGAAACAGCGCTGCCGTGAATTGACAGGGGAACACGTCTGCCAGGTGGAAATGCTTTATCCCGTCACAACTTTGCAAGTTCGTCTGCCTGAAGAAAAAGGCATTGATGAAGCGCTGCATCTGACGGCAGAAGATCTGGTTTCCCGTCAGCGTGATTTTGAGTTGATCGACGAAGAAACTCTTTTGGAACAGGATCCGGAAAAGTTTGTTGCGCTGCGTCCGTATTTTGTCGTGGCACATGCATCTTACATCGAACGGACAACAGCCCGATGGCTTGAGCGTTATGCCGCTGCCGGAGGCACTGTTTTTGTCACCGGAGCAACACCTGAACTCCTGTCGGATCATGACAGAAATACGGCTCAAAAGTGGACCTTCGGCGACAGCTGCCGCTTTGCGGATTACATTGACAAGATCCCTGCCCCCGCACTGTGCGGAGAAGGTGCTGAGAATATATTGATCCGCCGCATCTGCAAAGACGGGAATATCAGAACATTTCTCTTCAACCGCAGCAGTGAAACATTTTATGGAACTCTTGAGGGAACACTTCTGGAGATCGCTCCCGGTGAGGGCGGTTTCTCAGATGAATTGACCGCTGCAAAGAAAGCGCCGCAGTTATCAGTGGAAAACTGGACTCTGGAATTCGGTTTGAACAGCATTCCCCTTTATTACTGGGAACACTCCACTCTTTCAGCCGTTGATCTGATATCCAACTGCCATACCGGAACTGCCGAAGTTCCTGAAGAAGGTTCTTATTATACGGTATTTACCTGTGAAAAAACTTTGGATAAAGTCCTGTTCACAACTGAAGAAGATGCCCTTGAACGCGGCAGTTTTGTTTTGAACGGAATTGAATTGAAAGATTTTGTCAAAGCAGATTTCCGGGATTGCCGTGAAGTGGAGTGTGATATATCTTCTCTGATGCAAAAAGGCCGCAATACCCTTGTTTTTAACGGAAAACTTTTGGATAATCCGCCTTATCTGCGTGGTGTGTTCAAGGGGACTTTCCCCCTGGGCAATTACGGATACCCGGTTCTTACGCCTGCGCCTGAAGTTTTTGAACTGTCCCATCCGCAGGATTTCCGCACGCTGGGATACGGAACATATTCCGGACGTGCTGTCTACAAGGGCAGCTTTGAAGTACCGGCAACAGGACGCTATGCTCTGGATTTGAAAATCGTAAAAGATTCAGTAAAAATCCAGATAGACGGTATTGAACAGGCGACTCTGATCGCGCCGCCGTACCGTTTTGAAGCGGAGTACACTGCAGGCAGACACACGATTTGTCTTGAACTGTGCAACGCTCCCGGCAACCGGGATATTCTTGCCGGAGTTCCTGCCGGACTGCAAGGCTGATACGGGATACGGCGGGGGCAGTTGCTGTTCCCCGCCCTCCTCTGTCAACGGTCAAAAAAGGAAGTTTTTCAAACTCAGTTATTCATTCTCCTTTGTAAATACTGAACAGTTCCAGAATATCCTGTTTATCTGCGGCAAGTTCCCGGGGAGATTTTTTATTTTTACGGCAGAGGACATCGGGATCAGCCCCGTATTCCAATAAGAGTTCAATACAATCAGTCCATCGGTATCGAAATAAAGAGGCTGCCGCCATTTACCCCGATGATGAATTCTCGAATAGAAAATTTCAACCGAGCAATAAAGACAGAATGTTTGGATAAGATTATTTTTTCCAATGAACGGCAGCTCCGGTTTGCCGTAAAGGAATATTTAGAATATTGGAATCACTCCCGCCCCCACGCCGGACTTGATGGCAGAATGGTGTTGCCGTATCCGCAGGATGCAGACGGCGAAATCCAAGAGATTTCATTCCTTGTGGTTTGCTTCATGGCTACCGCCGCGTGAAGCAAGCGGCATAATTCCGAACAATTACCCTTATAACGCACAAAGTGGCAAAGGTCAGCCACAGGGCAACGCGTATCCTGATTCTGGAGAAACTCGGCACTGAAAGCCGTTTCCGGGCGTTTGTCGGCGTTCAATATGCAATTTCAAAGTGCAAAAATTGCACTTTGGAAAAGGGATGTCAAAAATAGGACTCGTATTTGTTTTTTTTGCTTAAAGTGATATATTAAAAAAGTGCCAATAAG
>JAZQYS010000316.1:0-4583 GCA_045633645.1 Victivallaceae bacterium
AATTCAACTTTTGCATAAACAGTTCCTTGTTTGATTATTTTTCAGAATTTTTCTTCAACGCTGAACGCAGCACCACAGGACCGAACAAACCGGATTCAAGACTTTCAGTTTCAAAATCTCTCTGTCTGTCTTCAAAGGAGCCGATACGACCGAATTCTTTTTTCCAGGCTTCAACGGTATCCTCGCCGCTCAACGCATTGGCAAGGGTGTTGGTTACAATCACTTCAAGGGTGTTGCTGCCTGTTTTCAGCGCATCCTGTACATCAAAACAGAAGGGAGAAAGCATGGAAAATCCGATCAGTTTGCCGTTGAGTTTAACTTCAGCGGCATAATTGACTTTTCCAAGATCAAGAAATTGAATCTTTGAAGCCTCTTCTGCAGAAAGAGTAAAACGCGTAGTATAAGCCACATCTCCGGTGAATTTTTCGCCCAGAACGCTCCGCCAGTCACCCGTTTTGCACCGCTGTTTCTTCTCATTGCAGACAACTTTTTCAATGTTACGGACCTTGAAATCATACCGCAGAACCGGAGCCATAAACCAGTTGTTGAGCTGTTTGACCATTTCTCCGGGCTGCTTCGGAACAGGAGACAGTTCTGTTTCCGGCAGACCGAAAAAGAACCAGCGGCTTTCAAAGGGTTTGAAAGTCCACTCCCAACTGCCATTGCCTGCATCAACGGGATAAAATTTGCCCGTCATTGAATCTGAAACCGCAGCAGGACGCTCTTCAGGAACAGTCAAACGGCATTTGACCTGCGTTTCTGAAGTATTGACCACAAAATACCCCTTTACGCCGTTGCCGAAATCCCGGCAGGTCGCCTGAATCTTCCAGGTTGCAGGAAGAACTTCAACCGTCGGCGGGATAACATCCAGCGTTTCAGTATCCAGAATCCTGACACCTTTTTTGCGGAATTCTTCAATACGGGACTCGGCTTTTTTCGTCATTCTGCTGAAACGGGGAATAATCAGATTCGCATAACTCATCTTACCGATTACCAGACGGCCGTTACGGACTTTTGCCGTTTCAAGAACATCGTCATCCACATAATCAAAATCCCGCTGAGTTTCCTGCAGCCGCAGACCGATGCGGATTGCCCGTTCAGAGGCGGCAACAGCTTCTGTCTGGCAGAGCCACAAAGATCTGTGATCGAAGAAAAGTGCCGTATCAACCACAGGTTTTCCCTGACTCATCAGATAAGAAGCACGGGCAGTGTATTCATGCAGGGAATTGAAATATTTCCACAGAGGATCACTCGGACCGAATTTCGGACGGCTGGAAGAGATTGTCAAATCCGTGTTTTTCATGGGAATATTGCTGAAAACAAAACGGTTGACACCGCAGACAAGCATATAATCAATGACGCCTTTCATGCAATCTGGACTGCAGGCACCGTAGAGCGCAAAGAGTTCTCCCAAAACCTCTCTTCTGCCGCTTTGATTGGCAACGCTTGAGGCAAGTTTCGGAAACGGATGCAGCCGCTGTCCGGGATAAACCTGCCGCCAGATGGCATCAACGCCGGGAAAATCCATTGCGCGCAGAGAACGCATCAGGTGTCCGTAACCGTAAATAATCGCATTGTACCAGGACTCTTCTCCGGCAAAATGTCCGCCTGAAAGGATGTTGTGTTCACGGCACCAGTCCCGCAGAGGCAGCAGATATCTTTCAACCATAAGATCTGCCATGACATCAACATAATCCAACTTGATTTCCATCAGCGGAGAACAACGGTTCACATCGTTGTTGGAATTGGCTATTTTTGCAAGATATGGTTCAATATCATATCCCTTTTTCTTGCGGAACACCTCAGGAAAGTCACTTGTCCAGCCCAATTTATGAGGACCGCATTTGGGCATTTCAACCTCATCGGTAAAAGCAAAACGGATTGTTGTACCGAAATGTTTTTTGCCGATGGCTTTATACAGAGTATCATGAGTAAGTTTTATAAAAGTTTCCGTCGCTCCTTTTGCAATGATATTGGGAAGAGGCGCAGGTGTCGAGGGAGAAACATTTTCTTTGATGATTTTGTAGTTATCCGGACCATCCGGCACAACATATTGCCGGACAAACCTTTCAGGATCGCTCCGGTAAACCCTGCCGCATGCACTGCCCGAGGGATAACCGCCTTCATCATAAAAATAATAGTTCATATCAAGACGGCGGCACTCCTCCACCAGAGCGGCGATGATTTGAGTGTATTCCGGAGACAGATAATCCGGCTCCATGGATGTAAAGGTATTGGGACGGAACCGCGGTGCCGGATGCAGACAGACGGAACGCGCTCCGTGAGCTGCCATATCCCGCAACTGTTCAAGCATTTCAGGCAATTCCATTTTGGCATTGATAATCCAGAAGTACCCCGGATAGTTCCACGCTTCAGGAGCGGCGTATTTCTGAAAAAAACTCTTTTTCATTCAACAGTATCCTTTACTTTATATATAAAGAAGTATTTTTTCACTTTGCTGCTTTATCCCCGTTACACCCTCAAAACACAGAGGGTGATATACGTCTTCAGCCGGCAGTAAATTTGTTGCAATCCGAAAGTAATATAACGACCGATTTTGAAAAAATCAAGCAACAAAAACGTTTTACATGTACTTTTTTGAACTAAAAAATCTTCATTTTAATTATTTGGTGATACAAACGCTCTTTTTCAGGCAAAAAAATTGCAACACTGTATTGACGACAACGGCAGATTGAAAAATCCCATCCGTTCTTTTTCAATCTGCCGGAAAATTCATTGTTTTTCTGTTTTTCCCAAGAGGTTTCAGAACTCGACTTTCATACCGTCAAAGGCAATTTCAAAACCTTCGGACTGTATGCGCTGTTCGGACTCAGGAGTCCACAGTTGAAAACGTGCCAGATGAGAAAGCAACATACGCGTTTCAGAAGAAATCACTCCCAGTTCACACAATGCATTGCGCATTAAAATCAACATCCCGGGGGTGTTGTGTTCAAACATACGCCAGTCATCATCTGAACCGCAGGTCGCATCCCAGACGATCACTGAAAGTTTATGTTTTTCAATAATGCGTTTGGCAAGCGTGGTCATCCATGCGCCGTCAAGCGCATAGAGCAGCGTTCCCTGAAGCGTTTCACACAGATAATGCAACGGCGTTTCCTCCGGGTGATCCACGATTGCGTGATTGGCAGGCAGTGCCGTGATACGGCAGGACTGTGTTTCAAAGGTCATCCCCGGTTTCAACTCCTGCTTTCTGACACGGCCATCCAGTTGATCCAACACAACAGAAGTTGCTGAAACACGCAAATCGGGATTCAGTTCAGCCAGCTGATAAACCACATCCGGGGTAAAGTGATCCCAATGGGAATGCGTCATCAGAATTTCTTTGACGGAGCGTTCAGATTGAATCATTTCCAGCGCCTTGAATACGGTCGGACCGGTATCAAACAAAATACAGTTGTTCAGCAGAGCCGAGGCATTTCCGGAACCGCCGGGTTGTCCGAAGTGCGAATATTCGTGTCTGCCGCCGGCAGTTCCGAGAATTTGCAGACAACTCATAATCCCATTTTCTCCAAATGTTTGCGCATGGCGTCAAACGAACAGAAAGAGGCCCGGCGGGCATATTTCAAAGTTCCGGTTTCAAGCAGATACTCGGCGTTTTTATGATTCAAATTGCCGCGGGAATTGATGAACTGCCCGAGACAGCCCAAATTACCGACAATCCCGGGATAGGGGAAACCGCGGTTGTCATGCCACTCCTGCGGAAAAAACTCCAGCCACTGCGGCAGAGAATTCAGCCAGGTAAATGTGTAAAGGTGGTCATAGCCGAAATTCTTTTCACCCTCATCCATGATAAAACGGAAGTTGTCCGCCATATAGGCCTTGTCGTCAAGAATGGACTCCGGCGCCTTGGCGTTGTAAATGTGGAAAACACACCATTTTCCGGGCAGGTCATAATGCGGACGGTCATAACGCAGACAGCGTCCCGGTTCAAAAATGCTTTGAGGCCCCAACGTGTTGGGATAAATTTCGCGCACGCGGTCAATGACAGGCTTGCGCAAAACTTCCATATCCTCCATTTTCTCAACTTTATCTGCCAGTTCCGCCAATTCAAACTCCAACGGATCCTTATCCGGCGGTTCAGTCGGCACCTGACGGAGCAGATAATGAAAAAGGGTCAATCCCATAAGTTCTTTCCGGCTCTTTTCAGGATGACGGCGCTGCTGATCCCAGACAAAACGCATGGAAAAGGTAAAGCAGTCATCAGCAAATTTCAGGTGTTCTTCCAGTGTTTTCATTTTTCTTTTTTTCCTGTTGGAGTAAATCTTGTCAGCATTTTCAGTCTCTGTTCATTCCTGAAGAGACAGAAAATCAATCTTCCATTAAAAATAGGTGACCTTTGTTTTTTTTTCAAGCACATTACAAAATAAATCGAACAAATTTGTAAATAAAAATCTTACAAAACTCAAAAAAGCACTTGAAAAACAATTTTCAATGAGTTATTTTAATCAAAAACCATATAAAAAATGATTGATTTTAAACAACTTTTTCAGGAGAAAAAAATGAAAATCAAAACATCAGCCGTCTTTCTTGCCTTGTTCATGGGGATATTTCTTTGTGCAGCT
>JAZQYS010000317.1:0-2163 GCA_045633645.1 Victivallaceae bacterium
TACTCCTATATCTACCGCTATGATCTGCTGCAGAAGTTCGGATTCACCGTCCTTTTCGGCGGCTCTCTCAACTCGACATCCAATATTCTTCTGCAATATGCCAACACTGAAACCGCAATGAACGGTTACGCCGGCGGCAAGGGTTTCTTTTTAAGATCACACGACAAGGCCCTGCAGAAGTGGTATAAAAACGGCAAAAAAGAATTTCTTGTCCGTCAGCCCTGTTTTAATTCTCCGGACTTCAAGGTTGAGCCTGAAAGGAATCACTTGTCTTACATTCCCTTTACCTCAAGGCATATCGCTCTGCTGGGCGATGAAATGAGCATGACAACCTATCAGAAGCCGATTGATTTCTGTTTCTGCAAATATTGTCTTGCCGGATTCCGTTCCTGGCTGAAACAGCAGGGGTGGACGCTTGAAAAACTCAACAAAGTCTGGATGACAAATTATTCTTCCTGGGATAAAGTCATGCCGCAGACCTACAACGAGATGTTGTTTGAAAAAAGTCCCGCAGGATTCGTTGCCCACCGCCTTTACATGGATAAAGTCTTTGCGGATGCCCTGTTGAAAATCAGGAAAGAAATCCGCAAAAAATATCCCCGTGCCATGACAGGTCCCACGGGCGTCGTCAATACGCCCCACACCTACGGCGGCAACTGGAACTTCCGTTACATGAGTGCCTTTGATACGGCAACCTACTACGGCACACCGCGTATACCGTTGAGTTTCAACCGCGATAACCGCGTGGTCATGAAACATTACGGTTACAGTGTCCTTGAGGGAGAATTCCGTCAGAACCTCTGGGAGGGTCTCTTTGCCGGAGAACGCGGAACAAACACCTGGACGGGACCGATCTTTCTGCTGCCTGATTTGAAGCACACGCCTGTACGCAAATATTACAGCGATCTTTTGCACCACTTGAAAAGCGGTCCCGGGGACTTGCTTTTCCACGCAAAGAAATATACTTCACAGGCGGCAATTCTCCACTCTCAAGTGTCGGTCATTGCCAACTTCATGAAACCCGCCAAAGGCGATTATCCCGAAAAAGAGACTTCCTTTGCCCGGGTACTTGAAGATCTGGGTATCGGATACCGCTTTGTTGCACCGGATGAATTGAATGCTGAATTTTTAAAGAAATTCAAAGTTCTGATTCTGCCTGAAGTCAGCGCAATCAAAGACAGCGATATTGCCCTGATCAAAGATTTTCTCCGCAACGGCGGAAAAGTCATCGCCGACTGGGATATCGCCTCTCTGGACGAAAACTGCAATCCCCGTACCGTTCCCGCACTCAATGAGATTTTCGGTATCAAAACCGGCAGACAGGTTTATAGAAAAGTTAAATCCCACACGCTTGACGGTATAAGCATTGACAATGCGGTAACGGGCGTAGTCTGCACCACCGGAGTTCCTGCAGGAAGTGCCGTCTGCAAACGGGGAACCGCTCCGCTTGCCATCCGCAATAAAAATACGCTGTATCTGAACTTTGAACCCAAATACGCTTCCAGAAGAGAAGCGGCATTCAGAAAACTTATCGGCGATTTTCTCAAGTTGGATTCTCCTGCAAAATATGAAACAGAACACGCTGTCATGCACAGTTATTTCACCAACGGCAGAAATCTGTATATCGGACTTCTCCCTCAAGCGGCATTCCCCGGCTGGCAGGATTCCGATAAAAAAGCCGCGGCAAAGCACAGCATTTCAGGCAAACTCAGACTTGCAAAAAAATCTCATCTCTACGATGTCAGAACAGGCAGATATCTGGGACACGGAAAAATTTTCAATTTGAAAACAATTCCCGGTGACGGCACTCTGCTTGCCGCCTTGCCCTGCAAAATTTCAGGCGTATCCGTTACAGCACCGTTGCAAATTTCCGCCGGAGAAACTGCCGTGATTTCAGCGCAGATTAAAACAACCGACGGCAGTACGCCGGAACAGCATGTGTTGTCAATGCGGGTCTTCCGTCCTGACTCAAAAGAAGCTCCGGAATACCGTCAAGTCCGTCCGGCTCAATCCGGCAAATACAGTTTCCGTTTCCCCTCTTCTCTCAACGGAAAAGGGAAATGGGAAATCGTTATCCGCGATGCCGCAACAGGATGCAGTAAAACACATTACATTTCAGTCAGATAACTGAAATTTTACAAAAATCAACTTGAAATAAATGTA
>JAZQYS010000318.1:0-3570 GCA_045633645.1 Victivallaceae bacterium
GTTCCGGTAAGCACAACAACTGGTCTATCAGTATCGGAAATGTAAACCTGCTGGATCAGGGAAAAGATCCCAAGCGGAACGCTTTGTTTTTGACAACACTCTGTGCGGTCATTGAGGCTGTTTCTCTGCACGGAGATTTGCTCCGCGCTTCCACAATCGGAGCCGGAAACGATCACCGTCTGGGGGCGGCTGAAGCACCTCCGGCAATTATGTCAATCTTTCTCGGAGAGCAGCTTTCAGGTATCCTTGAAGAACTTGAAACCGGAGACAAACGCAAAAAGAGCGAAACGCGCAAACTGCGTATCGGCGTGGATACCCTGCCGCAGCTGCCGGTTGACAGTACCGACAGAAACAGAACCAGTCCCTTTGCTTTCACCGGAACGAAGTTTGAATTCCGCGCTCCGGGAGCCAGCAGCAGTTGTGCCACTCCGAATACGGTTATCAATACGATCGTTGCAGAGTCTTTTGACCGTATTTCCACGATTCTTGAAAAAGCAAAACCTGAGGATTTCAATACTGTTCTTTCAAAAGTATTGCAGGATATCCTCAAAAAACACAAGCGTGTTCTTTTTAACGGCGACAATTATACTCTTGCCTGGGTGCAGGAAGCTCAGAAGCGCGGTCTGCCAAATTTGCGGACAACGCCCGAAGCTCTTGAACCGCTGCTGGATGAAAAAAATATTGCGCTGTATGAGAAATATAAAGTCTTTTCCCGCACAGAAGTTCTCTCCCGTTATGAAGTCTTTCTGCGTGAATACAAACGCCGTATCCACATTGAGGGCGAATTGTCTTTAAGTCTTGCACGGACAGTGATTTATCCTGCGGTTATGGAAGAAATCAACAAACTTACCGCCGGATTAGTCAACTGTGAAACGCTGAAACTCACCGTTGCCGGAAACAATGCCCGCAAGATGATTGATGCCCTTGCACCCAAACTTGCGGCGATGCTTGAAGAATGCGATGCGTTGGAAAAGGCTCTTGTGAACGATGATCCTGCGCCCATTATAGAAGCAATGAACAACATGCGTAAAGAGGCGGATTCTCTGGAATTGCTGGTGGATGACCGTTTGTGGCCGCTGCCCAAATACCGCGAACTGCTCTTTATTTACTGATTGAGGTAAATAAGGTGAGTGAACTTATTTTAAATTATTTTCATGCCGCTCCGTACAGTCCTGAACAGGACGATTGTATTCCCATGCTGGCAGTTTGTTTTGATGAGTTTGTCCAGCTTCAGAAAGTTTGCGGCAACCGTCTGCCGTTTACCGAAGAATCTTTTGTTGCCCGTACACAAGAGGGCAGAGTTGCCGGACACGTCGGTATAATGCCGATGAAAGCTTATGCAGAAAACGGAAAAGTTATCAAATTGGCAGGAATTGCTTCTGTCGGTGTGCATCCGGATTTCCGCAAAAGGGGCATTGCTGTTCAACTTTGCGAAAATGCGGCGAAATGGGCAGAGGAAAATTTGTATGATGTTCTGCCGCTTTATACGGGGCTCAACCGGGTTTATGAATCCTGCGGATGGAAAAATTATACGGTAAAATCTGTGACGCTTGAAAATCCGTTTTTTAAAGAAAAAGGCGGTTGTTCGGGCAAGGCTTTGACGGATGCGCAAAAGGCGTTTATCACAGACTGCTATGAAAACGGTGCCGTTTTTCCGGGTAAAATCATCCGTGAAAAGGATACGTTGTTTCACAGCTGGAAGCGAATGTTCAATTCCTCTGAGTTCACCTGGCATGTCGGAGACAACGGCTATGCTCTGGAATGGGAGGATACCGCAGCTGAAGTTTACGGAACAGGTGATATTGCCGCTTTGTGCAAAAATATCAAACGGGCATTTCTTTCTCCGGAAGATCCGGCAGTCGAAGCATTGAAATCTGCCAACTGGCGTGAAGTTGCCGTTGATGATAATCAGCCTGAGTTCTGGCACGGTGAAAATGCGATGATCCGCACGATTGCGGGAAAAGATTTCCCCGGGAATATCTTTTTCTCACTCGCTGATAAATTTTGATTTCAGCATCTCTTTAAATTCAGGAGAGTTTGCTCCGAAAATCATTTTGCCGAGTTCCAAACGGTTTCCGCCTGAAACGCCGAAAGATTCCAGAGTTTCAAAAAATATTTTACGTCCGGTCTGAGGATCGGGCGTTTTTTCGTCTTCAAAACGGTTGAGCAGCCAGGGGTCGTGCATGAAGGCACGGGCAATCATGATACCGGAAGCTCCGGTTTTTCCGGCAAGACTTCTGCCGTCCTCAACGGAGTTGATATCGCCGTTGACAATAACAGGAATATTTCCCGCCGCCGCAACAGCCGTTTGCAGACGTTCCATTCTGCCGGGGGAGGGGAGATACAGCTCCTGAACAGTCCGGTAATGAATGAAAAAACAATCTGCGCCTGCGCTGATCAAAAGTTTCAGCAGAGAAGTGATTTCTCCCGGGTCGGCAAAACCTGTCCGCATTTTGACCGAGAAGGGGATGTCGTTTCCAACACTTTTGCGGATGGCATCGGTTATTTTCAACATGTTTTCCGGCGTTTTGAGTGCGCCGCCGCCTGCATTTCCTGAGATAACTCTTTTGCTGGGACATCCGCAGTTGAGGTTGATACCGACTGCGCCGCAGTCAAGACAGCGGCAGGCAAGTTCCGCAAGAACATCCGGATTTGTTCCCATAACCTGCGCCGTGACCGGCAGTTGACTTTCAAGGTACGGTTGAAGAAACTCCCTGATTTTCTTTTCTTTGTAGCAGGTATCCGTAACGCGCAGAAACGGCGTCATCCATCGTTTGACAAGTTTCAGGTGATTGACCGTTCTGACGAATTCCGGACGTGATACGCCCTCCATCGGACCGGGCCAGACTTCAATGGGCGGCTGATTCATGAGCAGGGGACTTTTTTATTGTTTCGGCGTCTTTATTTGAAGAAAGAAGATTGACCGCTTTTTCCAACTGAGTGTCTTTGACGGCATTTTTGATTGCCGGTTTAATCACGCCTGGATATTTTTTCTGCTGCGCAGTCAAACGGAACAATTGATCTGCGGGAATCAGGACTTTGTGATCCGGCTGCAGTCCTTTGCCTTCAATGAACTTGCCGGAGGGCGTGATGTATCTGCCGCTTGAGTAACGCAGTGCGCCGCCGTTTGCAAGGCGGATGACATGCAGTAAAGTGCCTTTCCCGAAAGTCCGGGTGCCGACAAGCTGCGCTCTTTTGTTGTCCCTGAGGGCGGAGGAAAAGATTTCCGCGCTGCTTGCGGTGAAAAAGTTGACAAGAATCACAACGGGCAATTTTGTTTCAGCAGTTAAATTTGCAATTTTTTTACTGCGGACAATCTGTTTTTTCTCAGGATTGCGTCCGTGTGCGGTCATGATAACTTTGCCGGGAGCAAGCAGTTGAGAGATGGTGTCAACGGTGGATTGAACATGTCCGCCGGTATTGTTTCTCAAATCAATGATAAGAGAACGGATGTTTTTCTGCTTGAGTTTTGCAAGAGCCTTTTTAAATTCTCCTGCGGAATGAAGAGTAAAACTTGAGATTTTTATGTAGCCGATATCTTTGTTGATGACCAGAGCATTTTTGACAGAG
>JAZQYS010000319.1:0-5122 GCA_045633645.1 Victivallaceae bacterium
ATACAGAGGGATGGGAGAATTTTCTTCTCCGTTTGGGGAAACGCAATATTATGATGCTGCTCCTTGAGGGAGGGGCTGAATTTGCGGGTTCTGCTCTTTCTGCCGGAGTTGTTGATCATGTTGAGTTTCATATCGCCCCGAAAATCCTCGGCGGAAAAAACAGCCGTCCTGCCGTTGGCGGGAAAGATCCTGAAAAAATGCTTGATGCTCTGGAACTTGAAAATGTGAATGTCACCCGTTACGGAGACGATGTTGCCGTTTCTGGTGATTTGAAAAAAAGAGAGAAATAAAACGATGTTTACGGGTTTGGTTCAGCAGGTCGGAACGCTGGTTTCCGCTTCTTCAGGACGGTTGTTGATACGTCCTGCACACCGGATTGAAAATCCTGTCACCGGAGAGAGCATTGCCGTCAACGGCTGTTGTCTTACGCTTGAACGGGTCAATGCCGCCGGTGAACTTGAGTTTCACACGCTTGCTGAAACTTTGAGCAGAAGCAATCTCGGCAGGCTGGTTCCCGGCAGTCCCGTCAACCTTGAACGCGCGCTGGCTCTGGGCGACCGCCTGGGAGGTCATCTCGTTCAGGGACATGTGGACGCCGTTGCCGAAGTTGTTGATCAAAAACGCAACAGCAACGGAGACGTTGAACTTGTTGTCCGTATACCCGATGGCTTTGCCGTTGAACTGGTTGAAAAAGGCAGTATTACCATTGACGGCGTTTCTCTTACTGTCGCAGCTTTAACTGAACAGACCTTCTCAGTTTGTCTGATTCCGCAAACGCTTGCTGATACGGCTCTTTCAAGCAAGAGTGCGGGAACTTTTGTGAATCTTGAGGGGGACATCATCGGTAAATATGTCCGCCGTTTTCTTGAAGTTGCCAACGATTCCGGCAGTCAGAAAAATACGTCATCCGGCATAACCTATGAAAAACTCCGGGAGGCGGGATTCTTATGAAACCTGTCTGGGGCTTGGGAATTTCCGGAGAAGAACAGTTTTCTCTTCTGCCGTCAACTTTGCCTGAGGAGTTTTCCTTTTTTGAAGTCCCCGGAGAGGTGTTGGAATCGCCGGGACTCCGGGCAAAACTCAAAGTTCATCTTTCAAAATTCCGCAAGGCTTTGCTGATACGGGATATTGTGCCTGCAGATCTTGCCGATGCGGCTCCCTTGTTTCCGCTGCACCTGAAGTTTGAATTTGACCGGAAATTCCGTTCCAATTGTGAAAGTGCCTCACGTCTGGGATGTCATTTTATTTCTGCTGAATTTAATTTGGTCCGCGCTTTTTCCAATGCAAATTACAGAAAGAAACTGTTTGATTTGCTGCGGTCTGTTGCCGGAATTCTGGATGAATTCAAGATGATTATGCTTCTGCCGGTGCATTTTCCTTCTGACGGCTGCGGAGAATCTTTTTCTGAATTTGTGAAATTCAAAAAAGAACTCTTTTATCCCGGGTTCCGTTTTATGTTAAACTGCCGTTACCACGAAGACGGCGTTGACAATATGCTGGATAAAGTTGCAACTGAATTAAGTTTTGAAAGAACGTTCTGGCGTTTGTCGTGCATGCCGGAACAGGAAACATTTCTTGATCTTGATGTTCTGGAAAAAATGCGGCCGGTCTGGGAATGTATCCCCGGAGATACGCCGGCATTTGTCTGTCTTGAACCGGGAAGAACGGTGCCTGATCAGATTTTGATAAATTCTCTTTCCCGGATGTTGAAAAAATATCAGGCTCACCAATAAGCGGAAATGTCATGACTGAAAACGAAAAGAAAACATCTCTGCTGCGCCCCTCTTTATTTGTCAGCGCGGTCACCCTGTTCAGCCGTTTGCTGGGTATTCTCAGGGTGCGCCTTGAAGCAAGTGTGTTGGGCGGCGGCGAGCTTGCAAGTGCCTGGTTCCTTGCATTTGCCATTCCGAACTTATTCCGCCGTCTGCTGGGGGAAGGGGCTTTGGGATCTGCGCTGATTCCGCTGATTGCCGGAATTGAGCAGGAAAAGGGAAAAGAGAATATGCGCAGGGAACTGGCTGTTGTTTTTTCAGCTTTGAGTCTGCTCCTTGCAATCATCGTGATCGTCACTGGAGGTGGGAGTATTCTCCTGCGTTATTTTTCTCACCGTTACGGAATATCCTATTTCTGTACGCCCCGTATGGATATGGCATTGCAGCTCTTGCCGCTTCTTATGCCCTATGCTTTTTTTATGTGTCTGGTCGGTGTTGCCACGGCAGTTTTGAATTATGTTAAAATTTTCGTACTTCCCGCCTGTGGTGCATTGCTGTTGAATATCTTTCTGATTTCAGCTCTGGCATTCGGATATTTCAAAGGGATAAAAATTGATGATTTGCCGGCTTTTCTGCCGGTTCTGAGCATAATGGTTCTTGTTTCCGGATTCTCGCAGCTTGTATTGACGCTGCTGCTGCTTTTTTTCAGCGGACACTTTCCCCGGTTGGATTTCAAGGTTTTCAAAAAATCTGATGTGTTGAAAAAACTCTGGCATCTTTCTCTGCCGGGAATGATTGCCGCCTCTGTTCTGCAAGTGAGTTTTTTAATTGACAGAATGCTTGCTGTAAAACTGAACAGTCAGGCTGTACCTGCTTTGACTTTTGTTGACCGTCTTGTTGACCTGCCGATAGGACTTTTTGCTGTTTCACTCGGTTCTGTTTTGATGGCATCCATGTCAAGAGCGGCGGCAAAAAATGATTTTGCCCGATTGAAAGATGAACTTGAATTCAGTTTGCGGCATGTGTATTTTGTCTGTATTCCGATGGCGGCAGCGGTGATGGTTTTTCATGTTCCTCTGCTGCGCGTGTTGTGTCTGGGGGGGAACTACACAGAAAACGATCTTGAAGCGGCAAGGGCGGTCGCGGTATTTTACAGTGCCGGAATTCCTTTTTTCTGTTCGCTCAAAGTTTTGCTCCCGGCATTTTATGCCCGAAAAGAGATGCGTAAACCTCTGGCAGCATCGGTGACCGCCATCAGTCTTAATGTTATCTTGAATCTTATTTTGATGGGACCTCTGAAACAGGGCGGAATTGCCCTGGCAACGACGATTTCTTCTCTTGTCAATAATGCCATGCTGTTTTATTTTTTGAAACGGGATCAGGTCATGCCTGATGTGAGAGTTTTGCTGCGTTCTGCTTGCAGGGGAATTGCAATCGCTTTTTGTGTTATGTTTGTGTTGTCCGGAATATATGCGTATTCAGAGAAATTTTTCACAGAAAACCGCTGGCTTTATGCGGTTTCGATCATCATGCTTTTTATGATTGCAGGTATATTTTATCTGGGGGCAGCATGGATTTTCAGAGCTCCTGAATGCAGTGAATTATTTTCAGTTGTCAAAAAAAGAACCAACAGAAAGAGTTGAATATGTTTAAAAAAATGTTTTTGCCCGTCGGATTGCTTTTGAGCGTGATTATTTCCATGATTTTCCCGCAGTTGGGAACTCAGGTTAAACAGATATTCGGCAGTTCCTTGTTTATCGTGCTGATTTTTCTTGTCTGCGGCTATCAGACTGATTTCAGCGGAACGAAGTTCAATAAGAGTTTTCTGCTTTCGTTTTTTGTCTGCGGAATACTTTCTCTGCTTGCCGCGCCGTGGCTGGGCGTCGGAATCGCCAAAGTTTTTCAGTTGGATAAATTGGCTATGACGGGTTTAATCGTTATGGCATGTGTTCCGCCCACACTTTCAAGCGGAATTGTGATGACCGAAACCGCCGAAGGAAATATTATGCTCGGCGTGATGATGACTGTTTTTTATAATCTGCTCGGCGTGCTGACCATGCCGTTGGTTGTTACCTGGACTCTTGCCAGCAAAACGGATATTGACACCAATCCGCTTAAAATGTTCATTCAGCTGCTTTTGCTGGTTGTTCTGCCCTTTGCTGTCGGATTCGGTTTGAAAAAACTGCTCAAACGCAAATTGCCTTCATTCTGCGGATACATTCCCTCCGCCTGTGTTATTTTGCTGATACTTTCATTCTTTTCAAGTGCCAATGCCCAGTTTAAAGCGTATCCGGTCAAGTTTCTGCTTCTGATTGCGGCGGCGGGACTGCTCATGCGTGTCGGACTTATGCTCATGCTCTGGTTCGGAGGAGTATTTACCAAAATGAATCTGACAGACCGCAAGGCAGCCATTTTTACAGCCGGATCCAAAACGCTTACGATAGCCCTTGCCATTCTTGCGATTCTGGATGTCGGCAACGGACCGGCGGTTATTCCCTGCATGGTTTTTTATTTTCTGCAGTCCATGATCGACTCTGCTCTTGCCGGAAAAATGGGACTTTCCGCGGCAAAGAAAAGGGAAATAAAAAACGCCTGACAGTTTCCCGTCAGGCAATGTGTTTGACAAACGGTCAGTTTTTACGCCGTTTGACCGTTGCGATTTTTTCATTGACTTTGATATTGTGCGTATCCAGTCCGGGAGTCTGACCGTGCAGATCAAACTCGATATCAACGTGAGGACCGAACAAAAGACAATGGGTTGAACCGCCGAAGTGGAACATACCTGTCTGGTCTCCCTTGTTGACATGCTGTCCGTCGTAAACCGTTATTTCGCAGGTGGAAACTTCTGCCATGCCGATTGCGACAAAACACATAAGTCCGATATCCGGATTATCTGCTTCAATGTAGATGACCGCCCTTGTCGCCAGTTCAGAGATGTATCCCTGGGAATCATTGGGCGCAAGCGGATCGTATCCGACACTGCGGGCTTCTGAATAATAGGTTCCGGGAATGACTGCGGTTTTTACGATTTTTCCGGAAACAGGCGCATGCCAGCGATGGTAACTTAATGCGCTTAAAAATGCCTGATAGATTGTTCCTCCGGCAAAGTGGTTGGCTCTCGGATCATTGTTGAGCATGAACTGCAGGGCGTAAGGCTGGGCTTTTATCCAAAATTTATCCCGCATTTTTACATTTTTTGCCAACGCAAAAGGTGCGGATTCGCAGGCGTTGACAACCACACTGTCATCATCAGGGGAGGCGACCGGACGGATTCCCGGACGGAATTTGCGGACAAAAAATTCATCCCATGACTTGAATCCGTAATGGGGCTGCGAGGGATCGCAGACAAATTCTTTGGTGAAGTCCGGCATAGCTTTGTGTGCGTCTTCGCCGAACCATCCGTTGCGGGG
>JAZQYS010000320.1:0-2545 GCA_045633645.1 Victivallaceae bacterium
GATGATTCCTACACCCATATTTATTTCAACACACGAAATCTTGCCACCCGGGGCAGCGGTCCGCAGATGAACGAAGAATTTCTTGCCGCTGAAAAAATCATCTCTTCAAGGGGCGGAAATATTCCTGAAAATCTCCAGCGCACCTGGATTTACTGCCGTGATATTGACAACAACTACGCCGATCTTGTCACCGCAAGAAAAGACCTGTTCACCCAATGGGGCATGACGGCGGACACCCATTACATCACCAGTACCGGCATTGAGGGTTCTTCTCATCCGCATTACCGTCTGGTCCGCATGGACTCCATGGCTCTTTTCGGACACAATCCTGAACAGATACAGTATCTTTATGCTCCTGAACATCTTTCTCCGACACACATTTACGGTGTGACCTTTGAACGGGGAACGCGGATCATTTACGGTGACCGTTCCTGCTACTACATCTCCGGAACCGCCAGCATTGACAAAGAGGGAAAGGTCGTTCATCTGCAAGATGTTGAAAAACAAACCCTGCGTCTGCTTGAAAATGTTGATGCCTTAATGAAAGAGGGCGGCGGCTCTCTGAACGATCTGGTTCAGGCAGTCATCTATCTGCGCGATCCTGCGGACTATGACAGAGTGAAAAAAATCATTGACAGTGCCCTGCCCGAATCTGCAACGCGCCTGATTGTGCGCGGCTCCATCTGCCGTCCGACCTGGCTGGTTGAAATGGATGCCATCGGTATCAACGCCAACGGAGATACGCGTTTTGCTTCACGCAATCAATAAAGGATAAAACATGAGTGCATATTTTCCACCCGGCACTGATATCGGCGGATTTGTGATTGAGGTGTTTCTCAAACAGAATTATCTCGGTCACAGTTATCTTGCCGTTGACAGGAACGGTGAAAAATACAACATTTCTGTTTTGAACAGTCCGGCGGACTTTGCACTGCAGAACGATCTTGCCGCCTGGGCAGACACACAGAATCCTGCAATTCTTTCGGACATCCGTTTTTACAGCGAACCGGTTCCGATGATTGTAAGTGCTTATTGCAAAGCTCTTACTCTTGAAGAAGAAGCTCTTGCAGGAAACACATTAAGTCCCTCTGACGCAGTTCATATCCTCCGGCAGATTGCTGCTGCAAGAACGGATTTGATTTCAAGCGGTGCTTCAGACAACTTTATCAGTCCCGAAAGTATTCTGCTCACCCCCGACGGAGAACTGGTCATTCAGCGCGATCATCTTCATTACGGTAATTTTGACAATACTTACAAGCAGCTTGTCAATGCCTGTTTTGCTCTGGTAAATCCGCCTCAGGGGACTTCTGTTGAGGAGTTGAAACAACAGTTCCTTGCCAATCCGGAAAAAGAGTTGATTATCAAAAAAGCCTCCCCGACCGTCACGCAGGCACTTTTACAACATAAAAACAAAATTGCCGCAATTTGCGTACTCTTTGCCGTACTGCTTACCGCATTTGCCCTGCTTACCTATCGGGAGAAAACGGAAAAAACAGAAAATTCCATTCAAACACTTACAGCGACACATCACTCAAACGGTCCTGTTGTCCATGTTGCAAAACAATCGCCCGCAACACTTGAAAAACCGATTCCGTCTCTCAGCAAACCGGTTGTAAAAACAAAAACGCCTCCCCGCAAAAAAGCACCCGGACGCGCTCCTGTCAAAAAGGTTGTCCGAAAAGTTATCAAACCAACGCCTGCGCCCCCTGCTGTAAAAAAAATCATCTCCCCCGTTGCAGATGCGGCAAAGCGCGGCAATATGCTTGATCTGAAAACCCACATTGCCAACAAAGCCGATGTCAATGCCCCCGACGCCGACGGCAGAACCGCCATGTTCTACGCAGCTTCAACGAACTGGAAAGCCATGATCCAACTTCTCCATAATGCCGGAGCGAAAATTACGCAGCAGGATATCAATGCCGCCTCTCAGGCACCCATCCGGCGTTATATGAGAAGTCTCCTTGCCCCGCCCCGGAGCGTTCCCCGGGCGGTCAACGCCGCCCCCCGTCCCGCCGTCCGCCGCATGGTCATTCCGCGCACAAACGGTTGGAAAAAAGGCGAAAAAAAATGGAATATCACCCTCGAACACGCCATCATAAAAGCACGTCCCTACAAAAAGAAAATTTTTGTTCTCTTCACCGGAGCCGACTGGTGCGGTCCCTGCAAAATGCTCGCAAGTCAAGTTCTTTCCTCCTCTGACTTCCGCCGCCTCTCCCGACAGATGGAACTGGTTTATATCAACTTTCCACGCAACGAAAAAATGCCGCAAACTCAGAGGAACTATAACGAAAAACTCCGCCGCGAACTGAGCGCAGGCGGCGGCGTCCCCACCGTCATCATCCTCGATCATAACGGTAAACAAATCGGCAGAATCGGCGGCTACCGCCCCAAAGACCGCTACATCCCCGAACTCAAAAATCTCCTCCGCAAATAACACAGTTTTCTGATAAAGGCAACGGGAATCGGGGGGAAGGGAAAAAACTTTTTTTCACGAGAAAAGAATTTTTCTCACTTCCCCCCGAACCCCCTATCCCTTTTTCAAAAA
>JAZQYS010000321.1:0-3452 GCA_045633645.1 Victivallaceae bacterium
GAGCCTTGTCCACAGAACTGGATCAGATCATCTATGAACTCAACAAAACCAGCGAAGGTCAACGCCGGAGTTACACCTCACAGGATGAACCGAACCTGCAAGACTATTTCCCGTCACTGGGCAAAGTCCGAACCTACGGAACAATGGAAATCCTCGACGGCAGCAACGATACCGATGATAAAATCACAGCGTTAAGCGCGTGATTAAATTTGAGAAAGAGTTATATCATCAATGATACCGTCAACATGTTCATTCAAAGAAGGTTTGATATGGTTTTTCATCGGATCAAGAACGAAATCAATTCCTTCTCTTCGAGCAAGTTTGGCAGCAGGAACAAAATCACTATCTCCAGCAATCAAAAGGATTTGGTTTACCAAACGTTTATAAGACAAGGAGGCTATATCTAACCCCATCTTCATATCAACACCTTTTTGAGTGAGAGATAATTTGTAATCATCGTCTGTTAATGCAGAAATATCAATTTGTCCCTTTAACAATTTTTTTAATGGAATAGATTTTAATGTCCAACCAAACTCTTGCAACTCACCTAAACGGATAGCAACTTTTCGCTTGGATTTAAGATGTTCAAAAAATTCCAACTGAAATTTTGTTTGATCACTCAATGCAAATTTAACGTTCTTTTTAGAAACAGGGTAATGTCCTTCAAAACTGGACGGAGCGCAATCATAATAGAAAATACGATATAAGTCTTTGTCTCCGTTCTTTAAACGGCTCAAAGCATATTCAATCATTTTGTCTGCTAAATCTTGAGCAGAAACTTTTCCATTCAAAAGAGCGTAACGCTTTTTGAAGAAACCACCATCAATGAGAATTGCTGTGGACATATAAAACTCCTTGTCTATAAAAAACTGAACCCGCGAATCCGCTATCCCACTATAATATAGATTGGGGATAACCTCCTCGCAGGTCACCTCTATATATAAAATACATCGTCAAAACGTTTTTTCAAGTCATTTTTTTTCTTTTTTTATGTTTTTACAAGACAATGCGCTTTGTTTCCCTACATATAGATGAGATTGTCAACTTATTTTTAACAAAAAATTAAAAAATCCATTCTCAAATTTCCCGGCGTTCACAGGGTGAACCGGGAAATTTCCCAGAGGTAAATCAAATAAAATGAAAGGAACCGAGCAATGAAGATCCAGATGAACAAAGTAAAATGCGTTGCTGACCGCAGTTACAACAAGGCAGATGATATGCACCTGATGGCAAGCATCAAAAGCCGGCTTGACAAGGGCTTGAAACCTCTGCTGCAGCCCATCGCTTTGAAAAAGTTGGATGGAGATCCCCAATTCGATTATTCTGTGGAAGATGGACGTCGCCGTTTTACCGCTTTGACCAATCTCAAATTCACGGAAATCGAACTGGGACAGGAGGCAATCCTTATTGACGGAGATTCGGAAATCAATGCCTATCTTGCCAATCAGCATACCAATCTTTCTCTGGCAGAGGAGATCAAAAAACTTTACTCCATGCGGGAACGCTTCACTACATTGGAATCTTTGGCGGTGGAGATCGGTCATTCTCCCACTTGGGTGGCTCGCCGTTTGAATTTGCTGAATCTTTCGGAGTTGTGGAAAAAAGCAATGGAAGAAAAGATTTTCGGATATATGACAGTTTCCCATTATGAAACCATCGCCACATTCCCCCCGGAAATTCAAGACAACATCTTTGATTATATCCGTGGCGTTGAGGGGCGTGATTTGAAGACAGCAAGCGTAAAAAAGTTTTCCGAAACACTTTATGAAAACTTTGCAACTTTGCTTTCATCGCTGCCGTGGCAGGAGGAAGGTTGCGGCGAATGTCCTGCCTGTAAAGAACGAAAAACTGCGGGATATCTCTTTGCCAATCTGATTCCGGAACCCCGCTGTATGAACCGGGAATATCTGGAACGGAAACGCAAAGAATATGTGGCAACTCTTGCCGCCGAAAAACCGGAAGCGGTTCTGGTTTCCCAGAAATATCAGGTCAAAGATGAAGAAAATCCGCAGGAAGATGATCCGTTGTCAGAAAATGAAGTTCTGGGACCGGGCGACTGGCGGGAAACAGATAATGCCGAAGAAGGAACTCCGGCAATTATTGCCGACGGTCCGCGTGCCGGAACTCAAATCACCATTCAACGCCCGAAAAATTCCGAAAATACTGAACCGAAAAAGGTCAAAACTCTTGCCGAACGCAAAGAAGCCAAGACCCGTCAGCGGAAACGCAAAGCCATCGAAATGATGATTCAGGCGATCAAAGATGGAGAAACTGCCACACCGGATCGTCATATCATCTACCTGATGGCAGCTTGTAAAGGCACACGGGCAGTTTGCGGAGATCACTTTGATTACAAAACCAAACAGACTTTCAACTCATTGGAACTTCCGGATAAAATTATGAGTTTTGCTTCTTTGCAGAACAAGGATGCTTCTGAAAGTGCAAAAATCGATCTCTTTTTCTGGGAAAGCGTCTGCGAAAATATCTTTACAGAACTTGGCACCGGTCAAAGCGGACCGGATGAACCACGCTGGGCAGAAGCAGGAATTATTGCAAGTCTGGTCAACTATGATCTGGAAAAAGCTCTTGCCGATGCGACTGCCGCACTTCCGGATCCCAAATCCTGGGAAGCACTTGAAAAGAGTGAAAAAGCTCAGCAGGAGGCCGCTTGATGAATTGTCATATCACCATTCACAACAAAGACAACCGCATCTCCATCCGTGGCAAATGGGAGGAACTCAAAAAGTTTCTCCCGATCCAGTCGGCAGAAAGTCCGGAATATCTTTGTTTCCGGGATAACTCCCGGCAGATCGAAGTAGTCGTTACTCCGGAAACACCCACAGACGCAAAAATCGGGATAGATCTTGCCCGTGAATATTTGAATCGTCTGAAGGAAAAATCCGGAGAAACTGTTGCCATCAGCAGAAAAGAACTTTCCCAAATCATCCGGCAGCTTGAAACTGCCGGCAAGTCAATATGAAACTCCACCTTGTTGGTTTCACCTTGCCAATGCCGCTCCACCGCCTGAAGCGGCGGATGGGCGGACTTTGGCTATGGGTGAAAGGTGAAACCAACAACCCGAACAAGGAGGTATAAGATGGCTAAGATCAATGAAATGACAATGAGTGAAATCGTGGATCGAGCTGTGGAACTGGGATTCCCCACTAAAAAGAGCAAAGGTGAAGCATACTTTCACTGGAATTTCTCCAGAGAAATGCGCGCTTATGAATTTGTTTTGAAACACGATCCGGAAATCGCCGAAGAGGAAGATGATGACTTTTTCCCCGATGATGCCGCATAAAATAAGGGTAAAAGTATGATCGACACTTACAAAGAAGTAACCAGACGCATCATTGCAGAGTTGGAAAAAGGCGTGATTCCCTGGCACTGTCCATGGCGACCGTATGAATGGCGTCACCGGAATCTGATCAGCGGCAAACCATACCGGGGAA
>JAZQYS010000322.1:0-8891 GCA_045633645.1 Victivallaceae bacterium
GGTGGGAGTAGTTTTTTCAAGGAGCAATAACAAAAAACAAAAGGGATATAAGAAAGATGACTTATTGGGAAGCAGAAAAGGAACTGGTGGTGTTTCTCGGGGAGATTCTGGAGTTGGAGCCTGACCGGGAAATTTTTGCGGGCGAACTGCCTGACGGGGTGACGGAGGGAATTACTGTGGACTTAACGGAGGGGAACCCTGCAACGCTGATGGAAGCCAATGCGTTCACCTGCTGTATAGCGGGATATTCTTCATCGCGGAAAACATGCAGAAATCAGGCATTTGCCGTCACATCAAAACTGCCGGTTTATGGTAAAAACGGACTTTTATCCGTCAATTTATCAGAAAACGCGCCGTTAAAGTTCGCATTTGACGATAAAATTGACGGAAAAATCCATTCATTCACACTTGAACTGAACATCACATTCATTTAAAGGAGAAAAGAAAACATGCTGAAAACGGAAAATACTTTTAATACAAACCTTGTGCCGACTTTTGAGTACGGCTATACGGGTCCGGGACCGGACAGTGCGGCAGAGAGAGTAAAGGCGCGTCAGGCTTTTGAAGTCTGCGACGTGGAAAAAGCCCTGACGGTGCTGTGCGGGGAGATATTGGAGCTGGAATACGGACGGGAAATTTTTTGCGGAACACTTCCTGAACAGGTGCGGAACGCAAGTGCCGTGCGCCTGCTGGCAGGTAATCCCGGAACGGATGAGGATTACTGGGAGGGCAAAATTTCATTTTTCATCAGAAACCGCAGTCGTGAAAAAGTTCTGCAGAACTGCAGCCGTCTGGTGGTAACGCTGCCGCTTTTGAAGTGGGTGACGGTAAATTCAACACTTCAAAAGAAAGCAGTTACAATCAGCAGAATCAGTCTTTCAGGAGAACCGGCGGAAACGGAGATCAATGGTACGGGTCTGGGAGGAACAGGCGTGGAATTGATTTTTGATTTGCAGATTTGCATTACGCCTCCCGCGGCAGAATTTATCTGATTTTTTTTGAAAACCATTTGATTTTTCCATGCCGGCGGGATACAATAACATTGTTATCAATAACGGAGGAACATGAAATGAAAAAAATATTCAACATTCTTTTGATACTGTTCTGCATGGCTGTTTCGGGTGAGGAACTTCCTTTTGTCTGGAAAAGCAGTGCGAAAAAAAACAAACTGACGGTGACGGCAGAGGTTGCGCCGGGACATTATTTTTACCGGAACACACTTGTTTTTGACGTGCAGGACAGTAAGAAAAAACTGGTATATCCGGCCGTTATTCCGCAGGGAAAAGTTGTGGCGGACGATATGTTCGGTAAGGTTGAAGTGTATCCTGCCGGCAAATGGACCTGGGTATTTGAAAGTGACGGATACATCGTCAAAGCCTCCGTCAATTTTCAGGGCTGCCGCGAAAATTCAGCAGAGAATCAGGGAATGTGCTTTATGCCGGAAACCGTCAATTTACTGCCGGACACCTCGCCGGCAGCGCATTTGGAAAGCGAAACGGCACTTCTTCCGGTCAAACTTGACGGATTTCATTTTGACCGGAAATTGACGGGACTGCACAGCAAATCGTCATTTCTTACATGGCTTGACGGAAAGATTTCGGACAGAACGGAAAATGCTCCGGCAGACATGGGCTTCTGGGCATTGGCACTGCTGGCATTGCTGGGAGGCTTGGGATTGAATCTTACGCCGTGTGTTCTGCCGATGCTGCCGATCACGCTGGCAATTATCGGCGCAGGGAGTGCTTCGGGCAAACGGGGATTTCTGCGCGGACTGCTTTACGGTTCGGGCATGGCTCTTGCTTACGGACTGCTGGGAGTAGCGGTAATACTTGCAGGAGCACGTTTCGGCGAACTCCAAAGTTCAATGATTTTCAATTTGGCAATTGCTCTTGTTTTTGTTCTGCTGGGATTGGCGATGCTGGGCATTTTCAATCTGGATTTTTCGGGTGCGACAGCTAAAATCCGTCCGTCACAACTTTTTGCCGGAAAGGAAATAACGGCTTTTGTAATGGGGAGTGTTTCAGCCCTCCTTGCAGGAGCGTGCATTGCACCGGTGGTGGTGAGTGTGCTGCTTTTTGCCTCAGCGCGTTACCATACAGACGGGGCGGCGGCACTTTTTCTGCCGTTTCTGCTGGGCGTGGGTATGGCACTGCCCTGGCCTCTTGCGGGGGCGGGACTGGCAGTGCTGCCGCGTCCGGGAAAATTCATGGTAAAAATAAAGTACATTTTTGCGGGAATAATTTTCTGCGCCGCATTGTGGTACGGTTATACCGCCTGGCAGCTGCGCCCCGGCGTTTGGGACGCAGAAAAAGAGATTCGCAATCTGGATACGGCATTGACTGAAGCGGCTTTGAACAAACGTCCCGTCATCATCGATTTTCAGGCATCCTGGTGCAAAAACTGCCATGCGATGGAAAAAATCCTGTCCGAAGCTGAAGTTGCAGAAAAATTAAAACGTTTTCAAGTTGTCCGGTTTCATGCGGAGGATCTTTCCGATCCGCGCATTGATGCGCTGCTGAAGAAATGGGATATCCCGGGTCTGCCGGCGTTTGTCCTGTTGACTCCCGGAAAGTGATTTTTATAACATTGCTTTTTTGAAATCTTCCGTTGAAAAAAATCTGTTTCAGTGGTATATTAATAGGATACCCTGTTTAACAGGGGCAGTTTGAAAAGCCTTTGAAATTTTCCGCCGGAAGTTTTATTATGAAAAAGTACATATTGTTCCTGAAAGAACATATTTTTGCACCGCTGGCAGTCAGTCTCTGGCTGGCAGTCGTTGTCGGCTGTGTCGTTTTTTTCAGTGAACTTGAAATAGATCCCCTGATGGATACGTCGTTGAATCAGGCGGATTTATGTCTTTTCGGCAGTGTATTGTTTTCAGGATTCACACTTTTTTATTTTCTGGTACAGGCATTCCTGGCGGTGTTTTACCGTCCCCATCCCGAGCTTGCGGAAAAAGACCTGCCGTTTGTGACAGTCATCATCCCCGCTTATAACGAAGGTATGCAGATTGCTTCGACGGTAGAAAGCGTGATGAAAGCCGATTATCCTGCCGGAAAGTTTGAAGTCATTGTCATCAATGACGGCAGTGAAGATGATACCTGGGCGTGGATAGAAAAAGCCTCCTCCCGTTATCCCGGACAAGTCGTTGCCATCAACCACACTCAGAACCGGGGCAAGAAACACGCGCTCTGTACCGGAATAGAACGGGCAAAGGGCGAAGTTGTTGTAACCATTGACAGCGACTCTGAAATCGTGCCGGATGCTCTGCGGAAAATTGTTTCTCCTTTTGCTGATCCTGAGGTCGGAGCCATTGCCGGAAACGTGCGGGTAATGAATTTGAAAGAGGGCTGCCTGCCCAAGATGCTCGATACGGCATTTGCTTTCGGCTTTGAGTTCATGCGTGCGGCGCAGTCTAAAATCCATTCTGTTCTGTGTACCCCGGGAGCGTTGAGTGCTTACCGGACTGCGGCAATACGTCCCCTGCTCGAAACCTGGAAGAATCAGACTTTTCTCGGACGTCCTGCGACTATCGGAGAAGATCGCGCCATAACCAGTATGCTCATCCGTGCAGGATGGCATTCCGGCTTTCAGAGCGATGCTTTTGTTTATACGCAGATGCCGGTAACTTATTCAGGGGTATTCAAAATGCTGACCCGCTGGTGCCGGAGTGATATCCGTGAAAATCTCATCATGCTGAATTTTGCATTTTTCAATCTGCGCCACTGCCGTTTCCGTCAGCTGGGGTTGCAGCTGAATGTGCTTTTTGCCTCTGTAAGTATTATTCTCCCTCTGTTTTCAATTCCGGCACTTTTGATGGCGATTGTCAGCGTTCCGCTTGAAGCCTGCCTTCTGCTGGCGACGGGAAATGTGTTGTGGTCAACAGTTCCGGCATTCATCTATGCCAGCAGATACGGTATCAAACACGCACACTGGGCACTGGTTTACGGTTTTTATTACCTGCCTTTTCTCTCGTGGATCGGGGTGTATTCTGTTCTGACTCTCCGGAATACGTCGTGGATTACGCGGCAATTGAACAAAAATTCCCGCAAGAACGATTGACATTTTAAAAAAAGCTCTTTTATTGTTTGCCAAAGTGAAAAAATGATGATATATTATTGATGGTATATTGTTTTTTCGAGGAATTTTACTTATGGAATCAAAATATCTTTTTGAAGGCAAAGACAGTTATCGTACGCCTGAAAGCAACAAAGCATCACTTCTTTTCAGACTGATGTTCCGCAGCCGTTGGTATTTTTATTTTATCAATTTTACCGTATTCATCCGTTGCGGTCTGTGCGCGGCCAAGGGTAAATTGAACAAACAAATGCAGATTTATTACTCCAACTTGAATCTGCTTTTGATTGAAAAATGCGGCGGAAAAATTCAAATCGACGGACTTGAACACTTGAGAGCATTGAACGGTACGCCGGTTGTTCTTATCGGCAACCACATGAGCCTGATTGAAACGGCAGTTTTTCACGCCCTCGCCCGCGAATACATTGATTTCTCATTCATCATCAAGGAGTCACTTCTGCGTGTACCTTTTTTCCGTCACATCATGATTGCAATGAAAGCTGTTCCGGTAGGACGGATCAATCCGCGCGAAGATCTTAAAACTGTTCTGGTTAAAGGAAAGAGCGTTCTTGAAGAGGGCCGCTGTATCATCGTTTTTCCGCAGGCGACCCGTGCTGCGTCATTTGAACCTGAAAAATTCAATACCATCGGTATCAAGCTTGCCAAATCTGCGGGTGTGAAGGTTGTTCCTTTTGCGCTCAAAACGGATTTTCTCGGTATCGGCAAACGTTTCCGCGACCTGGGACCTGTTCATCCTGAAAAAGTGGTGCATTTTGAGTTTGCTCCTGCGATGGAAATTACCGGCAACGGTCAGGAACAGCACAAGGCAATCATTGATTTCATCCAGTCCCGCTTTGACGAGTGGAATAAATAAAGGGGGCTGTTTTGAAAAATACCGCCGGATTTTTACTATTTGCTGTTATTCTGATTTCTTCAACGGTATCAGGAATCTCACTTTCTGAAAAGTCTTTCAAAAATTCCGCATTCAAAGATATCAAAGCTGAGAATTGGAATGTTGTCGGCAAAAACATCATGGTGCGCGGTAATATCCGCGTGCCTTTCAATGATATGGAACTTGTTGCCGATCAGGCTGTAATCAATACTGAAAACAAGGATATTGAAGCCTCAGGAAATGTCCGTCTGCTGCGTTGGCACAGCAAAAATGAAGTAATGACTCCGGAGGAACTTGCCCGTCTCAGAAAAGCGGGAAATGTCGTTGCCGAAATCCAATCCGTCAAAGGAGATATTTTCGGTGACAGAAAATTGCTGGTAAAAGTCACAATTCCGGGCGAAAGCATCTATGCTTCAAGAATCAGCGGAAACCTTGCCTCCGGTTATTTCCGCATGGATGACTTCTCTCTGCGTTCCGGAACGGCTGTCTGCCGGGCAAAATCTGCCGAACGCCGTCCGGATGGTGTGATTGAAGCAAAAGATGCCGAAGTCAGCAGCTGCAGTTTTCTTGAACACAATAACGCGCACCACTCCATTACCGCTGCAAAAATCATTTTAACGCCGCGTGAAACAGAATTTTACACGACTGATTCCATTGCCAAAAGACCGGGAGATTATGAAGTGTCTCTGGTCAACGGCGCAGTCCGGATTGCAGGAATTCCCGTATTCTGGCTGCCGGTCTTGTATAAGCCTGAAGATTTTTCGCTTAATCTGTTCAGCCTGCGTGTTGGTAAATCCGGAGACTGGGGATTTTATGCGTTGATGTCCAAAACTTTTCAGCTGTCAGATTACCCCGGGATGAAAGTCCGTCTTCATGGAGATTATTATGCAAACCGCGGTTTCGGTTTCGGTCTTTCCGGAAAAATAGTTTCCGATCAGAGCCGGACAGATTTTTTTGCATACGGTATTCACGATATCCGTCCTTATGATTCAGATGATTATGATGATTACCGTCTGCGTGTACCGCACAGCCGGTACGACTTCAGAATCAGCAATATCACGCACATCACCCCCCGTTTGGATTTCCGCGGAGCTTTTGAGTATTCAAGCGACCTTTATTTTGTACGCGACTTTTTCTCAATCCGTTACAATGCCAATCCGCATCCGGCGACATTTGCGGCAATTGAGCAGCAGTTTGATCACTTCAGTGCCTCAATGTATTACCGTCCGCGCACCAATGATTTCTATACGGTTTCAGAAAAACTTCCCGAGGTCCGTCTTGATATTCCCCGGCAGGAGATTTTCGGTACAAACATCTACTATCAGGGCGATATGCAGGCATCCCACAACAGTATGCAGTGGATCAAATTTGATTATGACAAAATCGTAAGAGAAGACGCCGAAGGCAATCTCCGTGAAACTCTGATCAAGAACAAACTCAAAAATTACAGTGCCTCCCGCTTTGACACGACTCATTTTCTGTATTTCCCCATCCGTCTGGACTGGCTGACCATCGTTCCCCGTGCCGGTTTCAAGTTAACGGCTTACAGTGATACCTCTGAAAATGCTGTTTCTTCCAATGATCTGCTGCAGATGTTTATGGCGGCGGACCCTGAAAATATTTCAAATTTGCGTATCAACAACTACGACAGCGACGGCGAATCCAAAGTGCGGACAGTGGGAGAAATCGGTGTTGAGGCATCAACTAAAATCCACAGAACCTGGAGCGATATCCGTATCCCCGCAATGAAAGTTGACGGATTAAGACACATTCTGCGTCCTTATTTGAACTATACCTATCTGGATAACCCCTCTGTATCCAGAAATCACCTTTTGTACTTTGACGATTTGGACCGTATTGAGAAGCAGCACTTTATCCGTATCGGTATGGAAAACCGCCTGCAAACCCGCAACAGCGACAGAAGTCTCCATAATATCGTCTCTCTTGAAAATTATTTTGACTTCTACTTTGATACCCATGACGGATACGGCAACGTTGAGAAATTCAACCGTCTCGGAAATTTCTGTACGGTGCTGACGGCTTCTCCCCTCAAAGGTTTGACATTTTCAACGTCTTTCAACATTGATTTGGGCAATAATAACGGTGAAGTTCCCGAAGCGGAACGCCGTGAGCACAGGGCGGGACGTCCGGGACTTAACGCCAAATGGCTGAACCGCTGGGATGCCACGTTAAGTTATGAAATTATGGATGATGTGACCGTCAATCTTGCTTACGTTTACAAGCGTCCTTACAGCTCCCGCAGTGCTTACTCCATGGGTTCCACGCTGCACCAGTTTGATGCGGGCGGATACTTTGACAAATACTTTGACGATCATGATCAAATCATTTCCGCCGGCATCACATTGCCCCTCTCTGCGGACAGACGTCTTAAAGGTGCCGTCAAGTGTTCTTATGATATTCAGGACGGCAGTTATACAGCCATTGATTTCATGCTGATAAAAACTTTCCACTGCTGGGAACTGGCAGGTACGCTGTCATTCTCAAGAGATGTTGACGATGAAGAGCGTGACTGGGATACCTCCGTTTCAGTTCAGGCCCGTCTGATGGGTCTTGAAGCACCTCTGGCGGGAAAGAAGAACGCTGCGGCAGCTCATGCAGCTCAATCTTACAACAGCAAAACCACCAACAAAAGATGGTACTGATATCTGTTGTACCGGAATCAGAAATTTTAAATCCTTAAAAATACAAAATTCGGAGAAATTCAAATGTTTATCGTAACCGGCGGTTCCGGTCTGATCGGAAGTGCAGTCGTATGGGAACTCAACCGCAACGGCATTGATGATATTCTTATCGTTGACCACCTGGGAACTTCTGACAAGTGGAAAAATCTTGCTCCTCTGCGCTACGATGATTATATGGAAAAAGATGATTTCCTTGAAAAACTGGACCACAATTATTTTTCCGGACAGAAAATCGACGGCGTGTTTCACCTCGGCGCCTGCAGTGCCACAACTGAACGTGATGCCACTTATCTGGTTGAAAACAATTTCCGTTACACCGCAAAACTGGCTGAATTCTGTATTGAAAACTATATCAAAATGATTTATGCCTCCAGCTGCGCCACCTACGGTGACGGCTCCTGCGGTTACTCCGATGATGAATCCGGCATTGAGAAACTGCGTCCGATGAATATGTACGGATACAGCAAGCAGATGTTTGATCTCTACGCCAAGCGCCGGGGCTGGCTGGAACAGTTGGTCGGCTGCAAATTTTCAAACGTCTACGGTCCCAATGAACGCCACAAAGCAGATATGCGCAGTGTGGTTCTCAGATGTTTTGAACAAATTACAGCCTGCGGCAAAATGCAGCTTTTCAAATCCTACCGTCCGGAATATGCCGACGGCGAACAGCTGCGCGATTTTCTCTATGTCAAAGATGCGGTCAAAATGATCTGGTTCCTCTTCAACAGTCAGGCGGCGGGAATCTTTAACATCGGCAGCGGCAAAGCTGAAAGCTGGAACAAGCTTGCCGGTGCGGCTTTCGCTGCTCTGAATAAACCGGTGGATATTGAATATATTGAAATGCCTGAACATCTGCGTGACAGATATCAGTATTACACCTGTGCCGAGATGGAAAAACTCCGCAATCTGGGATACACAGAAAAAACGATGTCTCTGGAAGAAGCTGTTCATGATTATATTGTGAACTATCTGATTCCCGGCAAATACCTCGGTGACGAATGATCTCCCGCAAAAGAACCGGCAGTGCGGCGGAAACAATTTTAACTGCCGCCGCCGGAGCGATCGGCATGATCGACCGCAATGAAACGACCCTTGACGATTACCTTGACCGTCATGCGCCCGCAGAATTCCGGCGGACTGTTGAACATCTGCTGCTCTGCTTTTACCGCCATCGCGGATTTTTTGCAGGAGAATTGAACTGACTGGTTTCCCGTCCTCCT
>JAZQYS010000323.1:0-9511 GCA_045633645.1 Victivallaceae bacterium
CGCCGGAGGGGGTGAACTTCATTTCGTAAAGTTCAGCGGCGTTGAACTGAGTATCTTTGAGCAGGATGGCAACGCTTTTGGCTGTATCAATGGGACTGCCGCCGCCGATGGCGATGACAGCAGCTGCGGAGATGGATTTGCCGAGAGCTGTGGCTTCGTCAATCTGGGAAGTACTGGGGTTGGGGGTAACTTTGTCGTAGATTTCAAATTTGATATTGCGTGAAACGAGGGCGGGTTCGATGACGTCCCAGGCACCGGTGGATTTGTAGGCGCGGCGGCCGGAGATGATCAGAACACTTTTGATACCCTGAGCAACGAGCTGTTCGGCAATATCATTGATTTTGTTGATGGCACCGCAACCGAAATACACAGTGCTTTTACAGCGGATTTCAGTTACATTGTTGATGTTGAGATTGTTTTTGAACATAATTTATTCCTCCTGAATTTTTTCCGGCTCTGTGCCGGTTGATATTTTTTACAGTTTTAAGAGCAATGTATACACCTTGCGTTGAAAGATTTTTCAATAGAGCGAATTTCCGTAACAGTCAATGGCGACGACGAGGGGAAGATCTTCAACTTCAAGTCTGAAGATAGCTTCGGGACCGAGGTCATCAAAGGCGGCAACTTCAGCTTTTTTGATGCAGCGGGAGATGAGGGCACCGGCACCGCCTGTGGCGGCGAAGTAAACAGCCGGACCGCGCTGCATGGCTTGAATGACGTCCGGGGAACGGAAACCTTTTCCAATCATGCCGGCAAGACCGCAGGAGTCAATGAGACGGGGGGAGTAGGCATCCATGCGTCCGCTGGTGGTGGGACCTGCGCTGCCGATGGCAAATCCCGGAGGAGCGGGGCAGGGACCGACGAAGTAGATGAGTTCACCTGCAAGATTGACAGGCAGTTCTTTGCCTTCATCGAGCAGGGCGCAGAGTCTCTTGTGGGCGGCATCGCGTCCGGTCCAGATTTTTCCGGAGAGGAGAATACGGTCTCCGGCATGGAGAGAACGGACAGTTTCTGAATCAAAAGGAGCAACAAGTTTGCGTGTCATATTTTTTCTCCCTTAAAGAATGACCTGAGCGTGACGCGCGGCGTGACAGTTGATGTTGACGGCGACGGGCAGACTTGCCAGATGACAGGGGTGCCAGTTGATGTGAACGGCAAGACTGGTGATATCGCCGCCGAGTCCCTGGGGACCGACACCGGAGGCGTTGATCTTTTCAAGGATTTCAGTTTCAAGTTCAGCATAACGCGGATCGGGATTGTGTTCGCCGATGTTGCGTAAAAGGGCTTCTTTGGCAAGGATGGCGGCTTTATCCATGGTTCCGCCGATACCCACGCCGACAACGGTGGGAGGACAGGGATTGCCTCCGGCGGAAATGACGGTATCAACGATAAACTTGACGACACCTGCTCTGCCGTCAGAGGGCTTGAGCATTTTAAGCGCGCTCATGTTTTCGGAACCGCCGCCTTTGGGAGCAAGCGTCAATTTGAGCTGATTGCCCGGAACCAGTTTCAAGTGAACGATACAGGGCGTGTTGTCACGGGTGTTTTTGCGGTCAAAGAGAGGATCGGTTACGATGGATTTGCGCAGATAGTGTTCGGTGTAACCTTTGCGGGTAGCTTCATTCAAAGCTTCGTAGATATCGCCGGAATCAAACTGCAGTTCGGTACCGTATTCCACGAACCAGACGGCAAATCCGGTATCCTGACAGAGGGGCAGGTGTTCGGATTCGGCGATTTTGAAGTTTTCTTCATACTGACGGAAAAAGTCTTTTCCCAGTTCGCCGGACTCTTTTTTTCCGGCTTCAAGGAGACTTTTTTTAACATCATCCGGCAGAAAACACGCAGCCTGACCGCAGAGATCAGCCGCGGCTTTAACGACATCGGTAAATTGAATAGTTCGCATAACAACCCCTGTAAAAAAAGTTCAGTTCAAATCAATATAATGTTTCTGGATTTCGGGCGTACGTTCTGAAATATTCGCCAGACGTTCACCGATTTTGCTCAATTCACCCAGCATTTCAATAAAGATGATACCCATATTGGCGGTACAGTTGCCTTCGCGCAGACGGTTGATGTGATCAATTTCAAAACGGTCGGCAAGTTTCGCCACTTTTTCCTCTTCTTTGAGGGCGGTTTTAACCTGGGCGGGATTGGCATCTCCGAGTCCGGAAATAACATTTTTCGCCTGATCATCCAGAATATCCCACAGCGTTTTCAAATCTTTGACCGCTGTTTCTGAGAGTTTGCGGTCAGATTCGGACAAACGGTCTGTCAAGTTGAGGATAACTTCCACATGATCGGCAATACGTTCTGCGTCATTGGTACAGTGCATGAGCAGCGGGACAAGTTCAGATTGCGCCACAGAGAGCTGACGCCGGGTCAAACGGACCAGATAGGCGGTAACTTCGCTCTGCATTTCATCAATTTTAGCTTCGGCTTCTTCAAGAGCTTTGACACTTTCAGGATCATTTTCTCCGTTGAGGAAATGCTGATTGACTGCAATGGACACCATTTTCCAGGCATCGGTCACCATGATTTTAATGGCGGCAGAGGATTGCTTGAGGGCGATGGAAGGCGTACTCAACAAACTCGGTTCAAGCAGGGTGACTTTAACTTTGTCGTGAATGGGAATCACCTTGTTGCAGATTTTTGCAAGCAGTCCGGTTGCGGGCAGAAGGATAATAGTGACGACGACGTTGAAAATCGTGTGCGCCATGGCGATATGACGGGCGAGGTTCTGCGGGGCTTCGGCAAGGGCGTTGCCGGGCGTCATGCCGTTGACAAGAGCCAGAAAAATCGGCGTTTTGGCTTCTCCGTAAGGAATGTAGAGAAAGACAGTAATAATCAATACGCCGATAATGTTGAAAAGCGTGTGTGCCAGAGCCGCCTGTTTTGCAACTCTGTTGGCAGTGAGAGCCGCCAGCTGTGCGGTAATGGTGGTACCGATGTTGGAACCTAAAATCAGCGGAACAGCGGTGTAGAAGTTGACGAGATTACCCGCGGCAAGCGCAAGAACAAGACCGGTGACGGCGGCGCTGGATTGAACAAGAACCGTTGCGGCAACGCCGATACCGATAGCACCGAGCAGAGCACCGGGAGGCATGAAACCGCCGGGGGCGGGGGTGCAGTCAAAGAGCTGGAAGAAACTCTTGAAAGTGGGCATACTGCCGAGAACTTTAAGTTCACTTGACATCATGGTCATACCGTAGAAGAGGAATCCGAATCCGAGGATACCGATACCCCACCAGTGCAGCGGGTGTTTCGGACGGTTGAGGGACATGAGAAATCCGATAATAATTGCGGGCATGGCAATACCGGAAAGATTGAATGCAATCAGCTGAGCCGTGACAGTGGAACCGATATTTGCACCCATAATCAAACCGATTGCCTGAGTCAGATTGAGCAGACCGGCATTGATGAAACCGATAACCATGACCGTCGAAGAACTGCTGGATTGGAGAACGGCGGTAACTAAAGCTCCGGCGAGAACGGCGATGACGCTTCTTGCGGCGAAAAAGCGGATGATTTTTTTCATGTTTTCACCCGCAATATTTTTGATACCGTCACTCATTAAGTTCATGCCGAAAACGAACAGGGCAAGACCGCCCAGAACGCTGATGACGACAGACCAGAAGTTGAATCCGAAAACATTGACATTGACACTGCGGTAATTGATACCTTTTTCGGGACTTTGGACTTCAACGCCGACTTGATAAATACCGGTTTTTTTGCCGACTTTAATCCGGGTGGAGGCAACGCCGTCTTTGTCGGTTTCAACGGCGGGAGAGAGGATTTTTGCAGAACTTTTAATACCTTCAGAAGTTGCGCGCAGCTCAAAACGGACGGGAACGCCGCTGACGGGTTTGCCCTGTTTCATGACTTTGACGGCAATGGGTTTGTCGGCAACATCGCCTGCAATGGTTTCAGAGTTGTCTCCGATAATGCCCAGTCCCGTAATGAGACGGACTTTTGCGGGTTTTGCATTCCGTGCTTCGGGCTGAATAATCAGATACTGGTCACCGGAACTTTTTCCGGCACGGACGATGGCAGAAACTTCACCGCCGTCATCCGAAACGTCTGAAACGGAAACAATTTCAATATCCGAACCGGGGGCGGGGAAGATTTTGACTTTGACTTTGGGACAGGGAACATGCTTTTTGTGTCCCATGAGATTTTTGACTTCACCCAGAATCGTTGCGCGGATGGGATATTTAAACTTTTTACCCGCAAAAGCCAATTGTTCACTTCCGGCAGTGACATTGACACTGCAGGGTTGGGCGGGGGAATCGGAACATCCGGCGCAGAGGATCAATACGCACACCAGCAGCAGTGCCGGAAAAACAGACAAGCGTTTCATGGGAACTTCCTTGTTTTATTCAAAGCAGAATACCGATCATTTCCGTTATCTGCTTTTTTGTTGCAAATTTGAAACCAAACACGAATAATATAGCACAAAAAAGCGTAAATTTCCAGAATTCTTCTTGTAAAAAGCTATAAAAAGATTATAATATATCAGGCTTAAAAAAATAAAGTGTTTTGAGGAGAATACTTTTGTGTGTGAAGCCTGTTGCGTTTAAGGAATAAGGGGAGAAAAATGTATACATGCAAAGAATCTTTGTGTGTGACCGGGATTCCCGGTCCGGCTGTTTTGAGTGAGGGAAGACGTTTTCTGGTGAAACGTGCGGAAAATGAACAGGAGTTGAACAGTGCGCTGCAGCTGCGTTACCGGGTGTTCAAAGGTGAACAGGGGCGTTTGAGTTCCTGCAGTGAAAATCTGGATTTTGACCGTTTTGACAGTCAGAGCGCACATCTGCTGGTAATAGAACGTGAAAGCGGCAATGTTGTCGGGACTTACCGTCTGCATTCAGGAATAGCTGCGGAAAAAGGCGGGTTTTATTCGGAACAGGAATACCGCTTTTCGGGACTTCCTGAAAAACGTTCAGGTATTCTTGAAATCGGACGCTCCTGTGTGGCTCCGGAGTTCCGCAACGGTTCAGTTGTGGCACTGCTCTGGGCGGGATTGGCTGAAGTGTGCCGCCGCTGCAGGGTTGAATATATGCTCGGCTGCGCCAGTTTGGAACATACCGACAGTGTTCTTGCACGGGGGATTTACCGGAAACTTCTGGATTTGCAGATGGTGACCCGTTCACCGCATGCTGTTGCAAGACGGGGATATCATTTGACGGCGGGGGAAACCGCCGTTCTGGATGACGCCGCTTTTGTGCGTGCGCTTCCGCCGCTGTTGAAAGGGTATCTGCGGGTCGGCGCAAAAATTTGCGGAGAACCCGCATTTGACCGGACTTTCGGATCAATAGATCTGCCGGTCTGGTTTGATTTTGTTAATCTGCCGGAAAAATATATCCGGCATTTCAGGGTGTGAAAATGATTTTTTTGAGACGGTTGAGAAAAATTACGCTGTTGCTGATCTGGTTTTTTATTACACTTGTTGCCGCAGGAGTTGATGTTTTGTTCAGACGGAAGTGGAGCTCCGTCAAAGCCGGGGCGAAATGGACAAAAATCTGGGCAAAAGTTGCCGGACGGATCATCGGATTGAAAATCACCGTCTGCGGGAATCCGGCAGAAGCTGCCGGAAAACTTGTTGTCAGCAATCATACCGGTTACCTTGATATCGTCGCGCAGGGGGCACTCTTCCCCCTGCGTTTTGCGCCTAAAATAGAGATGCGTTCCTGGCCGCTTTTCGGATGGATGATTTCTTTGTCGCGTCCGGTGTGGGTTGACAGATCCAACCGTATCCGCGCCGGAAAAACGGCAGAGGAATTCAAACAGACTCTTGAACATGATTTTTCCCTTCTGGTTTATCCTGAGGGAACAAGTACAGACGGCAGACACGGACTTCTGCCTTTTAAATCAACAGCATTTGAGGCGGCGATTTCTGCGGATGTTGCGCTTTTGCCGGTTCTGGTCTTTCACAAAGGTATCCCCGACGGGGCGTTTGATCCGGCATGGTATGGAGATATCGGATTTTTAACGCATATATGGGGCGTTCTGGGCTTGAAAGAAATACACAGCAGCGTGTATATTATGCCGGTGGCTCATCTTGAAAAAGGAGAAGACCGCAAACAGTTGGCGCAGAGAATGCATCAACTGATGACTGCATATTATGAAAAATATACCGGTTCCGCAGAGCGCGGTGCGTAAGAATTATGAAAAAGGAGGTGCTGTTGATGAAAAAAATATCTGTTCCCGGATTGGCATGGGCAATAACTGCATGGGATATGCTTATGGATATTCCTGTTCCCCGCTTTGTCCGCAATTTTTGTTCCGGAAAAGGGGTGACTCATTTGGAACTTGCACACGGATTTGTGATCGTCGGTATTTTTACCGGTGTCGTGTTTGCCCTGTTCAGCACACTGCTTTCAATCAGCTGGATCAACAGTTACGTTGCCGCCGGCATTTTTGCTGTTGCAGGTGCTGTGGTTTGTGAACTTAAAGATTCCGGAAGAGGTATCCGTCTGCTGATTTCCGCTATTTCACGCAAGCTTTCAGGAGAGGGATGGATTGACAGCGTGTTGGATGCTTCCGCAAAAGACGGTTCTTTTGAAAAGAGTTCAGGCAGTATTTCAGCACTCTTGATTTCCTTTATTGAAGTTGTGTGTTTCGGACTTCTTTCCTACTACCGTGCCGCCTGGTGGTGTGTTGCTGTTTTTGCCGGAGCGTTCACAATTCAAATGCTTTTTGCCACACTTCCCCGTACACTTGGAAATGAACCGTTTATAAAAATTGCACCCGCTCAGAGAATGAAAATCTGGATAATTCCGGTTGTAATCGGTGTTTTGACCATCCTCTTTTTCCCCGCTGCCGGTATCGTTGCTGCTGTTTTTATCGGAGGATTGGGACAAATGGTCCATAAAAACTTTTTGTTGACGGGAACGCCCGTTACCGCCGACGTCATCACGCTCTGCGGAAAATTAACTGAAATCATTCTGCTGCTCTGCGGTGTTATTTTTGTGTTATGAGAAAATTTTATATTTCTGCCTGGGGTGAAGCTGCCGAAGGCGGCATTTTTACCTGTGCCCTCAAAGAAAACGGCGAAGTTGTTCCGCAGAGCCGAGTGCCTTTTTATCATGCGGGATATCTGGCATGGAACAAAGATAAAACCCGTCTTTATGCAACGGGCGGATTGAATGAAGAGAGTGATTCCGTCGGTGCCTTTGCCGTTGCATCTGATGGCAGTCTTGTGCATTTGAATACACAGAAAAGTTTCGGCAGATCCTGCTGTCATCTTTGCGTATCTCCTGACGATAAATTTGTGTACGCTGCCAATTATTTTACCGGAAACTTTTCTGAATATGCCATTCTTGAAGACGGCAGTCTCTCTGAGGCATTGCAGACTGTTCAGCATGAGGGCAGAGGTCCGAATCCCGAAAGACAGACCTGCGCCCACGCTCACTTCTGCGGATTTTCTCCTGATGGCAAGTTTCTGTTGGTCGTGGATTTGGGAATGGATGCCGTTATGGCTTATCCGTGGACTCCCGGCAAAGGCATTGACAGTAAAAATGCTGTCAGAAATAATATCACCCCCGGCGCAGGTCCCCGGCATCTGGTGTTTGACAAATCCGGAAAAATCGCCTATCTTGTGACGGAATTGGGAAATACCGTTCAAAGTCTGCGTTACGCTGACGGACGTCTGGAAAAAATTTGTGAAATTTCGACGCTGCCCTGCAAAATATCTTATCACACCAAAGCGGCGGCAATCCGTCTTTCAGCAGATGAACGTTTTCTTTTGGTGACCAACCGCGGATTTGATTCCATTGCGCTTGTTTCTCTTGACGGTGCAGGCGGCATGGTGCTGTCAGATTTGACTCTTTCGGGCGGAAACAGTCCCCGTGATCTCAATTTTCTGGCAGATGACAGCTTTGTTGCAGTCGGAAATGAGTTTTCAGGAAACGTTTACTTTTTCAACTATAATCCGGAAAACGGCAAATTAACGCCGAACGGTTACAAACTTGAACTCCCCCGTCCTCTGTGCTTTATTGAGTAACTGATACTTTTTTGCCGGAGGCTCTTTGCTTGTCAAAGCAAACTTAACATGAGTCCGAACATGATTGTACCCAGGGCGCACCAGCGGAACAGGGTGATTTTTTCTTTGAGTATCCAGAGTCCCAGCAGGGCACTTACGGGGAGACTCAACTGGCGGAAAGCCTGAACAAAACTTACATTGGTAACATTGTTCATTGCAAGCAGAATCAGGGCGTATGCCAGGGCGGCAAATACACCGGCAAAATAGGGATGATAGGTTGCTGCAAGGTCTTTAACCAATCCTTTTTCAGTACCTGCCAGACGGCGAAAGAGAACGCCTGTCCACATCAGCGTCATAGCGAGCAGTTCGCGGATACAGGAGTAACTGCAGGTGACGAAAAAGCGGTTGTTTTCCGGAAAAGCGGAAAGAATTGCTTTGATTCCATAACTGTCAACGATGGTGTATCCGGTGGTTGCCAAAGAGGCGATGAGAATACCGATCAGTCCTTTTTTGATGGAAAGGATTTTCTGCAGGGGGGATTTATTCTTATCTCCGTTTGAAAACGCAATGGCGATACATCCTGAAAAGATGATGAGCATACCGATAACCGCTGTGGCTGAAAGGGATTTGCCGAGACCGAAAATGCCGGTTGCCGCCATGGTGAAAAAGACCGGAAGCGCCCGGGCGGCGGGGTAGGCAAGTGAAATATCTGAATACTTGTATCCCAACATCATACCGGCATTGCAGACAGCACCGCAAAAGGCTCCCCAGAACGCATAACGGATAACTTCTGCGGGGAGATTGAAAAATATACCCGAAAGCAGCGCGCCCGGCAGCATGGTCAGAAACAAAGATGTGGAAAACAGCGCATAAAAAGACATGGAGGCTTTTCCGCTGCTTTTGCAGAGAAAGTGCCATAAACTGTGTAAAATAATGGACGAAAAAATAAAAATAAATGCTGTCAGAGTCATGGGAAATCCTCGCTTCAAGTTAAAAGCATAATATACTGTTTTTTTTGCTTTTTTTCAAGAGAACTTCCGGAGGGAACGCACAGCCCCGGTGAATCAGCCGGGCAGAGAATTTCTTACCAGACCTTGATGCGGCCGAAAACAGAAAGGAACGCAAGAAAAAGGTAGGGGAAAAGCGCGATTAATAATATTGTCAACGGCCATAAAACTCCGGCTAAAATATAGCCGGTTATCACCGCAACAATAATCAGAATTGCTCTGATAACGCGCCATGAAAATTTGAGAAAAGCCATTTGACACTCCTTTTTGTGTAAAAAAATATAACATTTAATAAGCCAAAAGTCAAATCAATTGTGCCGGTCGTTTGTAAAATATATTCTGATACCAAAGGATATCTGCAGAAACTTGCCCAAGCCATTGCCGATAGCAAACTTATCAATAAACACCGTCCTGCGGCATGGCATACCATCAACAAATGCCCGGCCTAAAATACCCTCCCGTCAGCAAATGCCGCCCTGCGGTACAGCATACCATCAACAAATACTCCGCTTTTTTTGAAAAG
>JAZQYS010000324.1:0-6222 GCA_045633645.1 Victivallaceae bacterium
CTTTTCAAAAAAAGCGGAGTATTTTGTTGAGGGAGATTCAATACTCTGTTAAATAAATATCAGAGAAAAACGGGCATGCTCCAGGCGTATTTGCCGTCTTTGTCGCGCAGCTGGATACGGAGATATTTGTAAGATTCACGCTTTTCAAGCACGCCGGGAATTTCCAGGCGCAAAGATGTGGCTGGTTCCCCCTGCTCTTCGGCGCGGCGGATACTCCAGCCGTAAGAGGAGTTGGAAAGGACCGTTACTTCCATACAGGGAGAAAATTCAGCTTCAAGCACACCGTTTTCCCAACCGATCCGGGTAAATTCCGGTCCCATGGTAGAGTAGAAACTGCCGTTTTTCAACGCTTCAAGCAGAGAACTTTCGGAGTTGTCAGCAGAACAAATCATGGTCCAGCCGTAAAAAAAGTCCACGTCCCGATGGGTGTCGTCAACGGCAAGCGCCGTATAATGTTTGCCGTTCATCAACATATCGTCCCAGATCTGCATATTATAGGCTTTTCCGATGTAACGGCAACTGGTGTTCCAGACTTCAATACCGCAGATATTTTTGAGGGCTTCCACATGTTCATGCGTAAAACCGCACCAGTAGGGATGGGCGGCAAAAACGATACCTCCGGCATTGACAACACCGTCAATGACATCCTGCGGCACGGCATCGTTCACATCTCCTGAAACATCTCCTTCGCGCACACCGAGCGCAAGAAAATGCCAGCGTTTGAATCCGGGTCCCCAGGGGTGAAGTTCAATACCGTGCATAAGAGTCATGCCGCAAGCATCATAAGTTTCAACGGGGTTGAACTTGCCGTGATCGGTCAAGGCAAGGACATCGTATCCTTTTTGGGCATACAAAGAGATGATTTCCTGCGGAGAATATTTTCCGTCAGAAACAGTAGAGTGCGTGTGCAGATTCGCTTTGTATACATTCAGTTTTTTACCGTAAAAATCAATCATTCTGTTTTTCATTTGTTTTATTCTTTCGCATATTTTCAAGTTCAGAACGGGTGAAAGCAGGCTTCCAATCAGCATAATCTGCCGCACAACGGCGTTCAATAGAGAGCCAGTGCCGGGGCGCAAGGAGCCACTGAACAGGCTGTTCACGGATGATATCTTCAATCGACCATGAAACCATCTGCGTTACAGCGGCAATATCTTTTTCTTTATCTCCGGTGGAAGAAAAGATAATGGGTTCACCCAGCACACAATCAAATTCAAAGTTGTCGCTGCGGCGGCGAATCAGAGTGGGAATGATGGGAATACCGGTTTTAAGGTGAAGCAGAGCCGGCGTTTTATGATGACGGGCGGGATGTCCGAAAAACTCAACCTCAACACCTTCACTCGAAGAAGCATGCTGGTCAACGACCATGGAAACGATACCGCCATGACCAAGTGCCTGAAGAATCGGACGCAAACCCTTGTTTTTATCCACAAGATCATGATCGGCATTTCCCCGCTGAGAAAGGATACACTCTCCGATCAGCGGATTGGCAAATGACCGCATAAGAGAAGATATATGCATTCCCGTCAACTGAGAGACAATTGTTCCGGCAACTTCCCAGTTTCCGTAATGGGCAGAAACAAGAATCAACTGTTTTTTGCCGTCCAGCCCCTCATCAAAAAGTCTCCATGCTTCCTGAGATCCGCAGCGTTGAACTTTGTCAATAGAAAAACATTGCCTGATTTTGGCAATCTCAACCAGCAGTTTGCCGAACTCTCCGAAGTTGGCGCGGGCAAGAGCCTTTGCCTTTTCGGGATTTGTTTCAATGCCGGAATAAATAATATGCCGAACCGTCCGTCCGCAGTGACGGCGGTCAATGACACACAGCAGTTTCATCAGAGATGAAGAAATTTTCATTGCCCATGCAAGGGGAAGAAACTCCAACACCTTGTAGAACATCAGAAAAAAGATGTATTCCACCCATATCAAAAAACGGCTTTTTTCTTTTTTAACCTTTGTTTTGCTCATTTTGCAGCCTCAATCAACTTTAAATCCCAGAGCAGAAAGAACTTTTCCCGCCTCAGCAGAAGCACCCTTTACGGTGTATGAAGTAAATTCCCGGCGGATGGGATAATTTCCGCGCAGCTTTTCAAACTGTTCTGTAAAGGATTTCAATTTCCAATCATCATCGGCAATATTGTAGGTATGCAGAACCGCGCGGCGGATTTGTTCAGCGTCACTCATGCGTTCATCAAGAAAAATCGTATCCGAATTCAATGCCTGCGGCACATTCTGCGGAAAAAAGTCCTCAAATCCCGGAATACCGAAAAAGGCAGTAAGAGAACGGACGGACATCGCCGTTCCGTTGGCTTTGCCATCGGTAGAATATCCGGCAATATGCGGCGTTGAAAAACGTGCCAGCGTCATAAGTTCGCGGTCGATATCCGGCTCATTTTCCCAGACATCCAGAACCGTTGCGGAAACTCTGCCGCTTTTGAGGGCATTTTTCAGAGCCTCTCCGTCAACAGCTTCGCCGCGGGAACTGTTCATAAAAACAACGCCCGGTTTGACACCGGCAAAAAATTCTTTGCCAAGCATTTTGAATGTGGGATATTTTCCAGCATACTCCAACGGCACATGCAAAGAGATGAAGTCCGCCTGCTGCTGAATTTCTTCAAGAGAAGAAAAGCCCTCTTTTCCCTCAGCTTCAGCCCGGGGCGGGTCATTTAAAAGAACACGCATACCGAGGGCGGCACCGACTTTGGCAACCAGTTTGCCGACATTGCCGACTCCGATTACGCCCAACACGGCTCCGGCACGGCTGCCGGGGAAACTCAACAGAGAACTTGCAACATACTGCGCCACACTTGAAGCATTGCAGCCGGGCGCATTGCGCCAGACAATCCCGAGAGAGGACATATCTTTTTGATCAATGTGATCAAAGCCGATTGTGGCAGTTGCAATAAATTTGACCTGACTGCCTTCAAGCAATTCTTTATTGCAGATGGTACGGGTGCGGGTAATCAATGCATCCGCATCACGGACATCCGCAGCAGTTGTCTTTGCGCCGGGCAGATAAACCACATCTGCAACATCATCCAGAACGCCGCGCAGAAAAGGAATTCTGTCATCGGCAACGATTTTTATTTTTTTCATATTCAAAACTCTTTCAACAGTTTTTGCAAAGCAAGAGGAAAATCATCAGCAACGGAACCGATTCCTGCAATTTCTCCGGCGCGTCCGTGCAGACTGGCACCGCAGACAGCGGCTTCAAAGGGAGGAACACCCGCCGCAAGCAGAGAACCGATGATTCCGGTTAAAACATCTCCGCTTCCGGCAGTAGCAAGAGCAGGAGAACCGGCAAGAACAAAGACCGCTTTTCCGCAGGGGGAAGCCACAACGGTAAACTTGCCTTTGAGCAGCACAACCGCCTGAAGTTTCTGCGCAAGAGCGCAAGATAACGGCACACGCTCCGTTTCACAGATTCCGAAAGCCTCCGCCAAGCGGCGCGCCTCTCCCGGATGGGGCGTTATAACCACGTTTTCACGTTTTTTCCAGAGGTGCGGATTTTCAGACAGCAGATTGAGTGCATCGGCATCAAGAACCAGACTTTTCGGGAACTGCAAAGCTCCTTCAAGCAGAAGAGGAGAACATTTTCCCCCCCCCGGAGCTGCGGCAAGAGCAGAACTTTTTTGCGAAAAGTCCGCTGCTTTCTGCCATAAATCAGAGGGGAGAAAACCGTTTTCATCAGGATATTCGCGGACAATGACACCCCAGGGAATATTTTTCCGCGCTCCGACTGTCGCCAGACGGACAAGTCCCGCACCGCAGCGCAGCGCAGCGGTTGACGTCAATGCCGCAGCACCTGAATAATCACAACTTCCGGCAACAACCAGCAGTTCCCCGCGGCGGTTTTTATGGACATCCGCAGGATAACGGGGCAGCAAACGCAAAGCTTCTTCAAAAGTTACGGCAGAGTCTTCACCTTCAATATTTTCAAGTCCGATATCAACAGTTCTTAAAATGCCGCAGTAAGATGGTCCGTCTCCGCAGAGAAGTCCTTTTTTAACTGCGCCGAAAGTAATGGTAACATCGGCTCTCACGGCAATATCGCTGACTTTCCCCGTATCACAGTTCAAACCGCTCGGAACATCAAGAGAAACAGTTTTGCAGCAGGAGTCATTGACAGCGCGCACGGCTGAAAATACGGAATCACGCAATTTTTCTCCAGAAAAACCAATGCCGAGTAGTCCATCAATAATCAAATCACCGGGAAGAAACAACTCAGAAGAAAACTTTTCCGTCACAATAAAAGGGATATCAGAAGGCAAATCTTTCACAGCACAGGCGGCCTCGCCCTTGAAGTCCTCTTTCCGGCGCGTGGAATAGACAATTACTTTTCCTTTGAGAAACGAGGCGACGACCAGAGCATCTCCGCCGTTGTTGCCGCCTCCGCAGAGAACGATTGCTCTTTTGCGGTTCGGGAAAAGCTCTTCAATAATATCAGCGGCGCCCCGTCCTGCGCGGCACATCAATTCATAACCGGGAACGCCCGAAAAAATGGTGCGCTGTTCAGCTTCGCGGACTTGGGAAACTGAGGAAACGATCACTTCTTCTTCTCCCGTTCAGGACGGATGAATCCGGAAAGGATAAACAATCCAACGCCGGTACAAATCGCAATATCTGCGATATTGAACACAGGATAACTCCACACATTTTTGTAGTGAAAATCAATAAAATCCACCACAGAACCGCGCCAGATACGGTCGATGGAGTTGCCGATAACCCCCGAAAATATCACAAACAGAGCAATTTCACGTTCAAGATATCCCTCTGTCAGATAGTTATAAAACCGGATCATTGCCGCCGTGACAACAGCAGAAATAAGCAGCAGCAGCCAGATTTTTCCTGAAAAGATACCCCACGCCGCACCGAAGTTGCGGACATAGGTTATTGAAAAAATATCAGGAATAACCGGGGTACTTTCGTGCAGAAAATAAGTCTGAACGATAATATGCTTTGACAACTGATCCACAAAAAGCAGAACAGCAGCAAGAATGGCGCAAAAACTGATTCTGCGCCATTTACTTCCGGACACAACGGCAACGGAATTTTCGGGGATATCACTTTCCATTACTGACGCATCATCTCTTCAATTTTAGATTTACATTTGGTGCAGAACACGGCATAGGGACGGATTTTAAGACGTCCTTCAGGGATCATCTCTCCGCACTCCTGACACATGCCGAATTCGCCGTTGGCAAGACGTTCAAGGGCATCATCAATCAGGTGAAGAACATCACCGTCTTCAGAGAGCATACGGATTTTCATTTCATTGCGTGCGTTGTCGCTGGAAACATCCGCCATGTGCGTTGTAACGCCGCGCTTATCGGCATTACTGCAATCGAGAACTTCGGAAGCATGATTTCTCATCTGGAGATGGATTTTTTCGGCAGCAGCGATCAGGGCATTGTAGTATTCAAGCTCTTTGCCCTCGTACTTGGGTGCGTTACTTTTCTTTCTCATGCTGTTTTCCTTATAACTGTTGTTAATGTCTTTTATATGAACATCATAATAATATACAATCAACTCATTCTTTTTCAATCTTTCACAGAAAAAAAAGCAGGAAAAATGCGTGATACCATCGGGGTATGCGGGCTTTTTGATGGCAACGGCGGTGTGCAGGCTGCGGGGGCGTGACGCTTGCATGAGAATTATGAGAATTATGAGAATTATGAGAGGGGTATGGGCGCGTCTCGGTATACCCCGTGGGTTTGCATGTCTCTGTCTGGTTTGGCGCGGGTGATAAGTTAGCGCTGGGTACTGCGGGGCAACTTGATGGCAGCGGGGGTATGCGGGCTACGGCGGCGTGACGCTTGCATAAGACTTATAAGACTTATAAGACTTATAAGATGATGAGGGGGGGGTCATGTTATACCCCATGGGTTTGCAGTATCACTGTCTGGTTTGGCTCGGGCGAAGAGTTGCCGCTGGGGTGCTTATTGCTCATCGGCGCACCAACAGCAACTCTCATAATTCTCACAAATCTCATAATTCTCATAATTCTCATAATTCTCATAAGCGCCGCCCGCTGGGTATAGCAAACCGCAGCGGTTATTCAGAATTTGAGCATAAAAAAATCCCGCCGGGTAATTCGGGGGATTCTTAAGGGGGCGGAGCCACCTTAAGCCGGGCAGCAACGTCGCCCGGCTATTCAGCTTTTTTTGCCAAGCTTTTTTTCACTTGGAAAAAAAGCGGGGGCGTTCCTCGCGGGGGCGGGCT
>JAZQYS010000325.1:0-2914 GCA_045633645.1 Victivallaceae bacterium
GCTACATCAATAAAAAGCAGCTTGAAAATATCTGGAACTGTCACTGCAAGGGCAGGGGAGATTGGAGTTATCTGCTCTGGAGTCTGCTCGTCTTTGCCATATTCCTTGAAAATGAACGGGAATAATCATATAAAAATCATCCGTTCCGCGCGGCGCAGAAGAGTTGTTCTGCGTGCGGCGGCAAACGGTGATATTGAACTGCTTGTTCCGCAGAGTTTCCCTGAGTCTGCGGCATTGAAACTTTTGCAGGAAAATGCCGCTGTCATCACAAGATTGCGTGAAAAAGCAAAGCAGATTTCAGCGGCAAAGCCCTGTTTTTCGGATGATGTTCAACTCTTCATGCTCGGGAAACAGTATCCGTTGTTTCAAAGTTTGCGTTTAAAGCAGTTTGACGGAGAACGTTTTATGGTTCCGGCAGGGGGTACGGAAGAACGTTTGGAAATACTTGAAAACATTTACAAAAAAGCGGCAAGACAATATATTGTTCCGAGAGTAAAACATCTTGCAGAAACGTTTCAAATATCTATCGGGACAATCAAAATCAACAGTGCTGTAACCCGCTGGGGTTCGTGTTCAGCGCAGGGAAATTTGAATTTTTCGTGGCGTCTTATCCGTTGTCCCGAAGAATTGATTGATTCTGTCATCTGTCACGAATTGGCGCACCGCTTTGAACTGAATCACTCTCCGCGATTTTATTTGCAGCTGCGTAAACTTGACCCGCTTTACGCTGAACACAGACAGGCTCTGCGGCTCTTTTCAAAACAAAACCCGTGGTTCAGATAGTTTTTACGGCAGGGGCATTTTTTCTTCTCTTTTGAACTGGGCAGGCGTTGTGCCGAAATATTTTTTGAATACTTTGGAGAAGTGATATCTGTCGGCAAATCCGAGAAAATCCGCTGTTTCCTTGATGGAAAAATCCCGGTCAAGCAGCAAGTGAGCCGCGCTTTCCATTTTACGGTTGATGATCCACGTTTTAAAAGGTAATCCGGTGGCTTTGCGGAAGTGTCTGCAAAGGGTGTTGACCGATGTTCCGCAGGCGCAAGCAAGTTTTTCGCAGTTTGCGGGAAATGCCGGATTCTGGTCAAGAATTTTCATCGCCCGGTCAAAAAGCGTTTCTTTCTGTTCGTTTTTGGGGACAAAAAAGGTGTCCGGCAGCAGAAAGAGTGCGGTATGTGCAATCGCATTTGAAGCGTGTTCCAACTGGCGTTCTGAAAGTTCTCCTATGCCTGAAGAGATACATTCAGGAATGATATCTTTCTTTTGAAAAGTTAAAAGTTCCCGCCTGGCAGGTTCCAGATTTGCTTCAAGCGTAAAATGTATGAAAAAGTGTGAAAACGGCTGTTCCGCCTCTGTTGAAAACGGGGTGTAAGGTGGAATCAATACGGTAGTATCTCCGCTTAAAGTGATTTTTCCGCCTTTTGAATAAAGATAAGAACTGCCGGCGGGATTCCAGTAAAAACGCCAGGTCTGAGTGCTTGAGTGACTGTAACGCCAGCGCGGTACGCTGGAGATAAAACGGCATTGCACAATTTTTATAAAAAACTCGTGATTGGTGGAAATTGACATCTTTTTATCCATTATGACATTTACAAAATAATGACATTTGCTGTATAATATACTGGTAACTTAAAAAATTTCAACATAATTTCACATAAGGATAAATTTTGATGAAAGATTTTATTTTGACACAACAGGAGTTTGCCGACAGAGCATTCCGCGCACAATTTGAATATTCCGCAAGCAGACAAGGATAAGATTTTTTACAAAAACGCACAAAGTATTTTTTCTGTTTAAAATAACAAGGAGTATTATAAAAATGAAAAACAAACTGCAGAAATGGATGGAAAAAAAGGAACAGTTGACCCGGGATTTTGAACAGCTCAGGGTAAAGGCGATCAAAAGAAAAATCTATCCATACTGGGATAAATTTGCAACCCCGGAATACCACCGTCTGCTCCGCAAAACCAATGCTTCCGCCGATGCCATGCTTGAGGGATATTTCAAATATGACTTGTCTCTCAAGGGACCCGAACATTTTACAAGAGAAAACGTCTTTGTCTGGGGCGGACCCACGCCGAGCTGGGGCGGCTCAATGGATAAGGACGCAAGCCTCAAGGCTCAGGCATATTTTGACCTTGATAACGTGATGTATGTGTACGGACCGCTCAATCAGGAAATGATGGATTTGCATAAAAACTGCAAAAAACTCATCTGTCATCTCGGACGCAACTGCCGTACCAAAGATGCCGCAATGAAGTCCGATGCGGAAGAGGCTGAACTGCTCAGCAAACTGTCATTGGAGTATCCGAATATCGTCGGCGGAGTGGTTGATGATATGAGTGGAAATTGCGGCGAAAATTACTCCCATGCAGAATACCGCGCCATCCATCAGGCGCTGCACAAGCACAATCCTGACCTGGAACTTTACGGCGTGGTTTACACCTGGGAACTTGAAAGAATGCCCGAAAGAGTCCGGCTTATCGCGGACTGTATCGATCACGTGATTCTCTGGTTCTGGTCCAAAACCGATCTTATGCACTTTGATCTTGCTCTTGAAAGATGCCGTGCAATCTTTCCGGGCAAGCCGATCATGCTGGGAATTTTTATGTTTGATTACGGTGCCTCCTGTCTGCCGAATCCTCCGGCAGTGATGGCGTATCACTTTGAAAAAGCCCGCCGCGCCCTTGCCGACGGCAAAGTTCAGGATATCGTAATCCTCGGCGACCGTGAAATTGAAAAATGTCCGGAAACAGCGGAGTTTATCAGAGAATATCTGAAGAAAGAATTGAAAAAATAACTCTTTCAGAAAAAATCCTCTGCGGCGTTGACCTCAGAGGATTTTTTTCATGGCGCTGTTCCCGACAAGGGTAGATGGTTCTTGGGGAAGGGGAAAACTTCTTTTCACGAGAAAAGA
>JAZQYS010000326.1:0-4725 GCA_045633645.1 Victivallaceae bacterium
AATTCAGGTAATTGATAAATCCCTGGTTGAGAATGACCTGACCTCCGGCGTTGACGTCCACATCTGACACATTGCCATCGATACCCGCAAAAAGGATTCCGTCATAATCGACCGTAATTTCGGAAGCTTTGCCCGTGGCAAGGACGAGCATAGACCTGTAAGTACCGTCTCCGCTCAGTGAAACGTTGCTTATCTCATTCGCAGACTCAACACATTCTCCATTCTGACAGAGAATGACACTGTTCTCGTCGGCAGTAAGAGCAAGTTCACTTCCTGTATTGACCAGAGAGTAGACGTAATACCTGCCATCCTGTTCGAAGGAGTAGTGGCCATATTCATTTGCTGAAACGCCGTTGACGGTGACAACAGTATTTTCAAGTTTGAAATTTCCTGCAGAAAGCAGATAATAAGTCTGCTTGACCGTCGCGAAATCGTGTTCAACGGTAAAGTTGATCTCATCAAAATTGTCGATCACGGTATTGGCGGTAAAACTGTAATTTCCCGAAAGATTCAGGATGGACTTTTCCGCTCCGTCTGCAACATTTGAACGGTTGCCGCCGTAAACACCTGCAGAGAAGGAACCGCCTGTAACATTGACCGTGATGGTACCGCCCACAGTGGAGTCTGCCCCTGCGGCAAAAAGTGTATTGGCACTTCCTCCTGTGACGGTGATGTTGATATCGCCCTCAACGGTGTCGTAGTAACCTGCACCGTGGATGTAATTCATTGTGCCGCCGTAAATCTCAAGATCCACATTCCCCGTAACGGTGCCTCCGTCTGAAGCACCGTAGATATTGCAGTGGGTACCTCCTGCAATGGTGACAAAGGTATTTCCTGCAGTACCGCGGCGCCCGCCGCCAAAAACGTATTCAGTTGTTTTTCCGCCTGAAACGGCAACACGGGCAGTTTCCACATTGCCGCCTTCGTTGCCGCCGCCGTAGATGGCTCCGACTTCGCCGTTTTCCATAACGATATCGGCAATACCGATATTGCTGCTGCCTGCTCCGCCGCCGAAAACCTTTTTCAGAGAGCCGCCGTTGATGGTGATGGAGCTTTCCTCAATGAAAGTCTCATCCTGACTGCCGCCGTACAATGCGGAACTTATGATACCGCCTGAAACGGTAAACTTGCTGCCGTCGGCATAAAGATCCGCGCTGAAGGAGCCGGACTGCATTTCCGTTTCGACGCCTTTGAAATGAACGGCCGTGTCGAAACTGCCTCCGGTGATCATAAGTTTCTTATCGTTTTCCAGAGCCGCTGTTACTGCGGCATCGGGGTCGCTGAAGGCATCAAATCCAAACTCATGTCCTTCGGGGACATTCTCTCTGGAGTAGGTCGAGTTGAGCAGAACATCATTTACCAGGGGCAAACCGCCAATTGTAACAGACAATGTTCCATTGTCATTTGTGAAGGCGCAAATCAGGTGACCGATCCGGGACTCCCCGGCGTTGGCAATAAGCTCTCCGTAATCGACCCCATCCACAACAAGATTGATTTGTGTGACTTCAAATCCAAGATAGTTGGCGTTGAAGTTCTCTGCGAAAACGTATCTTCCCCGCTGTGCAGAATCAATGCTGACGGAAACAGTAAAATTGCGATCCTGGGGGCAGATGACGTATCCGTCGATGTAGGCTTCGTCAAGGGTTTCATAGTTGTTGAGATAGAAGCCGAAAACACTGTCTTCATACACATTGACAGCACGGTAATTGCCTGAGATTTTCCCGGCAAAGTAGTTGGTGCCTTCCAAAGTCATCACGGCTCCGTTGGCAAGATAGATGGTGTCAGTGACGGTGGTAAAATAATTGTCTTTCAGCGTGACTTTGGTATTGGTGTTTTCACAGACATAGAGGGCGCCTCCGTTTTTGGCGGTGTTGCTGGAAAATGTGCTGTTTGAAATGAAAACTTCTCCATTATCCACATAAATGGCGCCGCTGCTGTTATTGACAAAAGTTGTATTATCAACAGTCAGAGTTCCTTTGGCAGCGCGGATCGCAGCAAAGTAGGAGTGGTCTTCAAAGAGTGCATTTTGGATTTCTGCTGTACCGTAGTTGCGGACACCTGAAATGGAGTTCTCCAAAAACTGTGAACCGTCAACATAAAGGGTATTGTTATTGGTAATGGCGGCGTAAGTAATGCTTTCATCAGAAGTAAGCTCCCGAAACATACCGCCGTTGACTGTCACTGCGGCGTTGGAAGTGTTGATGGAGCCGAGGATCTGGACATCAGTCAGCTTGATGGAGCCTGCGGCGGAACCTGTGATACCGACAAAACTTGTGCCTGTAGCATTGATGATGACTTCGCCGCAGTTGTTGATATCAATGGTCGTATTGCGCAAGTTTGCGCCCTCTTTGATATCCAGCCGCACTCCTGCGGAACTGTTTTCAGGATCACCGAGATAGAAGGTTTCAGCTGTGATATTGCTGTTTTCCGCATCGATGATACCGAAGTAGGAATTATCCTCGACCAGGAAGTCTTCATGTTTGGCAAGGTAGTTGGCATCATCATTGTAAACGAAGTAACTGCGTTCATTACTCCAACACCAAATATAGAAATCCGTATATTTATCGGTAGCAGTGGTGTCTGAATAGATGTACATACTGTTACCGCTATCCACATCAATGATCGTATCACCCAGAGTGTAAATTTTGCCATTGAGGATGATGGTGGCATTGCTCCAATCCCCGCCACGGATGAAGCGATATCTGCCGGTGACACTTGTGGACAAATCCCAGTCCAGAGTCAAGGTGTTGACCTTGATCACGTCGTCCCTCTCATAATTTGGGTCCTGGAATGACGTGCAACGCATTTTGGATAAATCGGTATATGTTATTTTAACATCTGCCTCGATTGGTGTTTCATCATAGAGGTAAAATGATGCGGATCCATCATCTATTTCATATTTATTGAAACCTTTTACATTGCAGCAGAAGCTATGTTGCACGTAGATTGTACGGTCGCCTGAAACATTTTCTCCTGAAATCAATGTATCAACGTCCTGGTATGAATGGAGTTCGACATAAAGATTACCGTCAACGCCGCCCGGACCTGCTCCGTAAATAGCCTCGAAGCGATCAGGTACAATCATGGAGATATAGATGTCACCTGTACGTTTTTCATTGCCTGAGCCGTAGACAGTTAATTCGTTGCCGTCGTAGTCTTCATCTAAATGATCAAAACTGAGATATGTATTTCCGCAGTAACTTTCTTTGTTCTCAAATCCGGCGTAGAATACCCCGCCAAGATATACGTGATCCACCGCCGCGCCGATGCTGCCGTCAGGAAGTATGTAAGAGCTATCCGAATCGGCGATAAAAGTGGAGGCATAAGACAGGTCGCTCAGATAGTCGGGCAGATCTCCCCACGCTTCTTCGGGGAAGCAGGTTTCGACCAACTTTCGTTCCACATTGAGATACAACTCTCCCGTTTCCTGCGGCTCAAAAGTGTAAAGCAGTCCGTTGTAATAGAATGAGTTGTCTGTAAGGGACCCGCCGTTGACTGTGATTTGAGTTGTCGCAAGGTCCAAGTTGGATGCGATCAGCCATTTCCCTTCAGTGGCAGTTTCCGAAGTGATGATATCCAAAGTGCCGTTGAAGGAGATCAGGCTGTCGGAATAAATGATCGCATCAGAGGAAATCTCACGGTTCTCAAGGGAAATGACAACCTTCATATCGTCATTGAACACAGAATTTTCAGAAACTGTCCATGTACTGTTGTTCAAAAGTTCCAGCGTATCAATATTTGTAACGGTTGCGGAAAAGTTTTGGTTGTAGATGGTAACTTTTGCAGTGCCCTCAAGATTGCCCCGCTTGACTGTGTTGACAGTGCTGTCGCAGATGTAGAGTTGGGCATCGCCGGTATGGGTTCCCGTTTTGCCGCCGAGGACAACGGTATTGATCGTGGCACCGGAGTCAGTATAAATATAGACATCACCTGTGGTGTTGCCAGTGCTGCTGCCGCCGTACAACGCGGAGTTGATCGAACCGCCGGAAACAGTGATTTGGGCGCTGTCGGCATAAAGATTTTCGCTGAAAAAGCTGGTATTTATTTCCGTTTCGACGCCTTTGAAATGAATGTCAGTGTTGAAACTTCCTCCGGTGATCACAAGTTTCCCATCGTTTTCCAAAGCCGCTTCAACCGCTTCATCAGGATCGCTGAAGGCATCAACTCCAAACACATATCCTTCCGGGACATTGTTTGCGGAATAGGTCGAGTTGAGCAGAATATCATTCGCCAGGGGCAAATCGGCAACCGTAACAGACAATGTTCCATTGTCATTTGTTTCAACACACTCTATCGCTTCAGCGACAACTGCTGTCTTTTTTTCATCTTCCATTTTCCACCCTTTCGCCCATCGGTTTTCTGACGGAGCAAATTTTTCACACTATTCCAATAAATAAATCTTTATTGATAATATAGCACAAAAAACATAAATTTTCAATGCCGCAAAGTTCCCCGATATCATCTAACAGGAGCAGCGAGAAGCTTTTTGCATGGCTTAATCCCCCAATCACAGTAATCCCGATGTGGTACTTGTTAAGTATCGCATCGGGATTTTTTTTACCCTGCAAACTTTACAGACAGATTTATTTTAAGCTAAAAAAGGGCTGTCGCGAAACATCGTTTTTTGCAACAGCCCCTGAAATTCATTTGGTAGCGGGAAGCGTAGTTGTCAGGAATTCAGTGAAGATGTGAAGAAAACCTTCGGTTTTGAGTGAAGACGTGAAG
>JAZQYS010000327.1:0-1876 GCA_045633645.1 Victivallaceae bacterium
ATGAAACTCTGCCGCCGGGCAGCCGTCTGCCGACTGAAAAGCAGCTTGCGAAAAGTCTTTCAGTCGGACAGGTGACTTTGCGCAGTGCGCTGGCGCGGCTTGAGGCGGAGGGACTGGTGGAACGTATTCGCAACCGGGGAACTTTTGTGACGGAACATTGCAAAAGAAGAACTTTTCTTCTGATTCAGCCCGATGGAACTGAGAATCTTGAAACGCCCAGCCGCTATATCGCCGCAGGTTTGGAGGAAAGTGCTGAAAAGTTTTCGGTGACTCTTGAAGTTTGTCCAGAAAGTCTGTTTGTTTCTTTTTCTTCAGAAGAACGATTTGAAATCGTCCGTTCGCACAGTATCAGCGGAATTTTTCTTGAAACGGGTCACCGCGTGGTTTCTGAAAAAGTATTAAATGCCGTAAAGGAACTGGAACTTCCCGTCGTGATTCCCCACGGTTCGGACGGAGATGTTTCTCCGGGAGTTCTGCTGCAGAAAACCGATGAAAAACAGGCTTTTGAAGAGGCTTATTTGTACTTGAAAAAACACGGACACAAAAGAATCGCCTCTTTATTTCTGCTTCTGCCGGGTGAAAACAGCAATGTTGTCCGCGGTTTCACGCCTGAGGAACTGGAAGTGTTTTTACGAGAAAATAATCTTTCTTCAGACCGGGACCTTACGGCGTATCTGCCGAATGTGACAGAAGAAATCCGTAAACAGGTCAAGTCTTGGATGAGTCTGCCCGACCGTCCGACGGCAGTTTTGTGTCATTCCGACCGGGTCGCCATGCGTGTTTATGCCGTTTTGCGGGAGTCGGGTGTACGGATTCCTGAAGATGTTTCTGTTATGGGGTACTCCAATTATCCGGGCAGTCAGTTTCTTCTGCCGCCCTTGACGACAATTGATACAAAACTTAAAGAGTGTGCTTATACAGCCATGGAAAAATTGCTGAATTCTGCCGATTGGTACAATAAAGATGTGATACCGGATATGGTTTTGACTCCTTTTGTACTGATTGAAAGAGCCAGCGTTTCTTCTTTGAAAAAAGGAAAAAAGAAAAAATGAAAAAATTACTGTTGTGCGGAGTTCTGATTATGACGGTCATCTGCGGCGCGCAGACCGTTTATGTCAACAACGTCAAAGGCAATGACAAAAATGACGGTTCAAAAAACAAACCCGTTGCCAGTATCTGGCAGGCTCTGAAAATCGTGAAAAAAAGCGGTGTAATTGACGTTGCCAATACCGGAAAACCCTATCAGACACCTTATTATGGTCCTAATGGCAGACAGATGAATGTAACCGTTGGCGGCACGGCTGAAAAACCGCTGGAAATCAGAGGAAACGGTGCTGTCATTACGGGACTGTCTGTTATCCCGGAAAACAAGTGGAGCAAAACAGAGGATAAAAATATTTACGCTTTGCCGTTCTGGCCGATGAGTAATATGTACAAGGGCGCAAAGACCAATTACTGGCCGGATACTTCTGCAAAAATCTGGTGGGTCAACCGTAAAGCAGCGCCCAACTGCCTTGATATGGCAAAACTCAAAAAGACGCCGGGCGGCTTCTGGTGGAACAAGGCTCAGAAAAAAGTTCTCTTCCATCTGCCCGAAGGCAAAAAACTCAGTGATTTGCGGATAGAACTTCCGGCGAACTCCGGATTTTACATTATTGCCCCCTATGTGGTCATCCGCGACTTTTACTGCATTTTCTCATGGAATGACGGATTTGATACCGCAGGGCTCGGATACGACGGTATTTACCGCAACTGTGTTTCCGTCAACAACTGCGGACAGGGATTTTCCTGTCATGCCGCAGGTTCAACTCTTTATGAAGATTGTGCCGCCATCGGCTGCAACAGTTCGGGCAGTTGCGATGTTGACCAGAGTTTC
>JAZQYS010000328.1:0-2070 GCA_045633645.1 Victivallaceae bacterium
GGGGAAGAGGAAAAACTTTTTTTCACGTGAAAAAAAGTTTTTCCTCTTCCCCCCGATTCCCTCGTCTTACCAGACTTTGCCGAAGTCTTGGACTTGGATGATTTCGCCGTCTTTTTGGGCGGACTGGTGAGCGGCGACGCCCATAGCCATATATGTTGCGGCGTCCCAGGCAGAGACGGCGGGGCGGCGGCGTTCGTAGACGGAGGAGACGAATTCATGGACAAGGTAAGGATGGGAACCGCCGTGACCGGAGGGAATGAAATCATCTTCTTTGTCTTCGCCTTTGATATTGAGGGCGGCTTTGAAAGCGGCAAAGACTTCGGGGGGGAGGGGATCGCGCATTTCCTGATCGGTATATTCGGTCAATACGTTGGGTTTCTTTTCTGGAGTCGGTTCAACGCGTCCGTTGTAACGCCAGTTTCTCAGAGAGTAACTGCCTCTGGTGCCGAAAATACGGAAATCTTCTCCGTCCAATCCGATATTGGAAGAAATTTCGCGCATTTCAGCCACGCGCAGAGAACAGCCGTTATCCAGCTTGAAGAAAGCGACGATGTTGCTGTAATCGTAATTTTTGAAAAAGGGATCGTTGTTGCTGTTTTTGTATCCGATGGCGGAAACGCTCAACGGTTTGCAGCGCATGACATCCAGTACGCCTGAGACGGAGTGGGTCGGGTAAGACATGGGGTGTGACTTCAAGCCGCGTTCATAATAGGGTCTGTTGCGTTCAGCCAGAGTGCTGCCGATTTTTCCTGTTGTGCGGTGCGCTTGAACCTGACGCAGGGAGCAGGAGGAATCCACATCGTGCGCGTATTCCGCTTCGGCATAGACGAAATCACCGAACATACCCTGACGTGCCATGCGGCGGCAGAACATGGTCTGGGGACGGTAAATAGTGGTTTCTCCGAGCATATATTCCATGCCGGTTTTTTCGACAGTTTCAATGATTTTGCTGCACCAGTCAAGGATTTCATTGTCATCGGGAACGCCGATAACGGGAACGGCTGAGTAGACAAATTTTCCGGACTCCATCAACTGGATGCACTGGGGCGCGTGCAGAGAGGGCTGAGTCTGGACAACCACACCGTCACAGTCGATTTTTGCCATTTCATCAATGCTGGAACAAGTACCTGCAAGTTTTGCCGCCACGGCGGGGTTTTCTGCATTCTGCTTGATTTTTTCTGCTTCTGCATCGCAGAGATAAATGGCATCCACCAGAGGATGAGAGGCGAAAAGCGGCGCAAAGACTGTTCCGAAAGCACCGAGACCGGCAAGACCGAGTTTGATTCCCATAACAAATATCTCCTTTATTGGGTTATGAGTATAATATAATTTGAATTTTGATTTTTGCATGGTATATTATTCAAATAAGTTTACATAAAGTGCTTTTTGATTTATATTTTTGCAAAGGTTGCATTTATGATTCTCCCGAAAATAATGAATGTGGGGGTATATCGTGAGGCTCAGAAGTCCTCTCAGATTTCCCGGACATGGGGTGTCGGACTTTACTTGAAAGGAAGGGTGCGGCAGACGACGTATTATCCGGATGGAACCATCAAAGGCACTTTTGATGCGGCTGTTGATGAGGATGTGCCGATGCTGTCGATCGGCGCCCCCGGATTCAAAACCGTTTTTGAATTTGATTCCACCCGCGAAAACTGGTGGATCATGCTGGCATTCCCCGCATTGAAATACGATGACACCACCCGGAAATATTTCTGGAACTACAACGGTCATCTTCTGGAACTGCCCAATAAGATTGTTTTAAAAAGTGCCGAAGCTGCGGAACTCAAAAAAACTTTTGAAAATATCAGCCGCCTTTACAGCAGTTCTTTGCCTCAGAATCAGCTGCAGGCCGAACTTGAAATATTGAAACTTTTGCAATATTTTCTGCGCCAGCCGATCGAAGAGGATGAGCCGGTGGAACTTTTACGCAAACAACTTGAACAGGATACCCAGTGGCAGTATTCCATTACAGAACATTGTTCCAGACTGGGCGGAAACCGTGATTTGCTCCGCCACAAATTTGTTGAACGTTATCAGATTTCCCCCGGCGATTTCAGGCGCCAGATG
>JAZQYS010000329.1:0-6353 GCA_045633645.1 Victivallaceae bacterium
AATTGAACGCGCAAAGAAGCTGGCGGAAGCCTTTTATTTTATCACCGGCTGCAGCGATCTGGTGCGCGTTGACTTCATCGTTTCTCCCGACGGAACGCCGTACATTCTTGAAGGCAATGCCCTGCCCGGCTGTACTGCCACAAGTTTAGTTCCCAAATCCGCTGCCGTCGGCGGTATCTGCTTTGAAAAACTCACAGCGCATATCGTTTATTCCGCAATGAAGCGTCCGCTGCGTGCTGTTGCGGACAACTCCGGCGCACGGGTGCTTTCAGGATATCTTTCAGGAATCTGTATCTGGATGTTCCGTCTGACGCTGGTTCTCTGCGCTCTGGTTCTGGCAACCAACGGCATTATCGCCCTCTTCACCGGACTGCCCGGCTGGCCGCTGGTCATCGCCGGTATGTTGATGGTTTTTACCGAATTTATCTTCACCTGGCTTAAATCTATGAGGAAAAAATGAAAAATTTTTCTGTACTGCTTTTTGTATTTTTTGCCGCCGTTCTCTCCTGTGCGGCACAGCCCCTTGCCATCGGCAGCAAAGTAAAAGATATCAAACTTGAAGTCTGGTATCAGAACAAAAAAGCTCCCGTTGAAAAATGGCTGGGCAAAAAGACTGTGGCTATTCTTTTTGTAACGACTACCATGCCCGATCCTCTGATGCTCAAGCGCATTGACGGTTATGCAAAGTCCCTCAAAAAGAAAAATGTTGAAATTTTCTTCGTTGCCAACGGGCTGCCCAGGAATACAAAAAATGTTCCGGCATGGAAAGATCTTAAATTTCCCGTCGCCTTTGATTTAAAATCCGAACTCTTTAAATCTCTGGGCGGCAGACATGAAAGAATCCCTTTCTGGGTCGTCATCACCCCGCAATGCGAACTTGCCTGGCGCGGTAAAATCAGTCTGCTGCCGACACTTATCCGCGAACTGGAATCCGGCAAATACAAAGTTGCCGATGCCGCCCGCCGTGAAAAATTCACCAATGCTATCGGAAAACTCCTCAAAGAAAAGAAGTATCTGCCCGCCATCAACCTGATTACGCAGGAACAGAAACTTGAACCCGGCAATGTTGAACTTGTCGGACTTAAAGCAAATCTTTTCAACCGCCTCAAAAAACCGGATATGGCTCTGCGTGAAATTGACAAAGCAATCGCCGCCAAGCCGGATGAGATTGCACTCTACGAGTTCAAACTGCGCTTCATCCGTCAGGTCATGCCCGGACAGGATCTGCTGCCGCTTTTCAAAGATATTGCCGCACGTTTCAAAAACAATCCCAACATTCTGCTGGGACTGGTCAAAAAAGAGATGGCTCTGCCTCTGAACAGACTCAAACCTGAATGTGTTTATATCCTCGCCCGTGCTGCGGCTGAAGCTCCCAAATTCCGCAACGCTCAGGAACAGGGCATCGTCCGTCTGACATATGCCCGGATTCTGCACTACTGCGGAAAAGTGGAACAGGCTGTTCAGGAAGCGGATAAAGCTGTCAAACTCCTTGAAGGCAAAAACCGGAAATCTGCTCAGGTTGTCCGCGATCACTTCGCTGAAATTCTGCAAGTTTCCCGCAAAATAAAGTAATCAGAAAAAAATGATACGCGGACTGAAAATTCTTTTAATTTCTCTTTCGCTGCTGTGTTTTATTCCTCCGGCGAAAGCCGCTGACCCCGTTTCGATGGCGGTTCTGGCTCCGGCGGCACTCCGGGCGGCGCAAGCGGCAACTCCTCTTGTAGCACGGATTATCAAAAACACCGCAACCGGCGTATTCCAGATCGGCAAAGATACGTTTCAAATCCTCTATCTGCCCTACGGTCTGGGTAAAATGAGTATAGGATACCCTTTCGGCGGTTTCCGTTCCGGAGTGGTCTATACTATTAAAGGCTGTATCGCCCCCTGTAAACTGGTGGTGCATACAGTCCTGCTGCCGCTTAAAATAATCGGTTTGGAGACGAACTTCTGATGTCGCACACTCTTAAAAGCAGAGATTTGAAGGCCCGGGCCATCCGTTACGGACTTCTGAAAGACTGGTACGGCGAAGAGACCGCCGGAACCGAAATCGCCGCTCATACCGTTCAGCCTGAACTGCTCAGCAATGCCCTTGACCGCATTATCAAAGATGTCTGCAGAGATGATGTTTCCGGATACGTGCAACTGACACAAAACTGGCAGGAATACTGCGGTGAAGCTCTGGTGAAATATCTGACACCGTCAGGACTTAAAGACGGAATCCTTACTCTGACTGTTCCTCACAGCGGCATGTTGAGTGTCGTTCAGCCCAGCATTGAACTTATCCACTCAAAAATCCGTGAAAAGTTCGGTCCCGATTTCTGCAGCGAAATCCGCCTCATCACCGGCGGCAGTTCCCGCCGGAACCGTTCCTGACAGGCACAGATTCAGCACTTCTGTTCCGGCATACTCACGATATCAGAAGCAGTGACAATGACGTGATCAATGAGTTGAATCCCCAGATGCGCCAGAACTTTTTTCAAATCTGAAGTTAAAACCAGATCCTCCGTAGACGGTTTCAGATTGCCGCTGGGATGATTGTGTGCCAGAACAATGCCGCAGGCGTGAGTAAGCAACGCGCGTTCGGCAATTTCTCTTGCATAAACGGTTGTGTGGTCAACAGTTCCCTTAAAGACATCATAGTCGATCATACAACGTCCGGAATCCAGATAAAAGACCATCAAGGTCTCTTTCGGACTGCTGCCGATTTTCATGCGGAGAAAATCACTGATATCCTTGCGGTTGTTGAAAACAGGGTTGGCACGGACGCCTTCTTCCAGAGATTTGACCATAATTTCATGAATGAGCCGGAAAAGCATCGCTGTCTGTGTACCGATGCCCGGTGTTGAAAGCAAGTCGTTGCCAGAAGCATTGAACAAGCCGGAAATATTATGGAATTTTTCCAGCAGCAATTTTGCCAGAGGTTTGACATCTTTACGCGGAATGGCATAGGTCAGCAGAAGTTCAATAATTTCATAATCCTGAAGTCCGCTCAATCCGCTGCGTGCGAAACGGGAGCGCAGTCTCTGTCTGTGACCGCCGGAACCGTTGTTTGTTTCCCCCATAGGAACTCACCTGTCAAAGCTGATTTTTATCGGCAAAATCCCGGGCAGCAAGGCAGGCGCGGGTCAGTTCAAAAGTCTCTTCAGCATCAACAACACAAGGTTCTCCGTAAAGGATGTGACGGACAAAATCATAAAAGATACCGCGTTCAGGCAGAAGTTCAAGTTCTTTGCACTCAGTGGAAGTTATCAGAGTAACTTTGCCGTGCATGACTTCAACCACACCGCAAGTTCCTGCCACGCGCACCTGATCGTCACCGTGAGTCGGTGCCGCCGCAGGACGCAGAAACTCAATAGAGGCGCTTGCCATAACATTGTTTTCAAGAACAGCAGTAACCAGTGCAGTCATTTCTAAATCGCCGTTTCCACCATTGTCGGCGGTATCGTGCACGGCATAAAGGGTTTTGAAATTGGATTTTCCGAACCAGAGAATCCAATCAAGCGCATGACTGCCCACCCAGGGGATGGTGCCGCCGTAGGTTTCGCGCTTATGATAATATGCCGGACGGTTTCCCAATTTATAGGATTTGCGGGTATTGATCATCTTGACTTTGCCGATAAGTCCTTTTTCCACGGCATCATAAGCAGTACGGAACGGAGATTCTCCGCGGAAGCCCACCATGGAAATAATTTTCACTTTGTCCTTATCGCATTTATCGTAAGAAGCACGGATTTTATCCAGATCTTCAAGCGTAAGAGCAATGGGTTTTTCGCAGAAAACGCTGATATTGCGCTCCAGACAGTCGCAGCACATTTTTGCGTGAAGTTCAAAAGGACCGCAGACGGAAACGATATCCGGCTTTTCAGTATCAAGCATTTTAATATAATCAGCGTAAACTTCAGGATTATATCCAAGATTGACGCAGTTCTGCGCCAGAGCATCCGCAGGAGCATCGCAGCCGGAGGAGACGGCACAGACATCCAGTTCCGGCAAATCTTTCAAAACTCTTAAAACATAACCGACATGACCCTGTCCGCCGATAAGAGCAAGTTTAAGTTTCTTTTCCATAAATACAATAACTTCTGATTCATCTGTTCAAAAGGGGAATTTTTCTGTTCCATCCTTATCTTTTCTGCAAGAATAATTCGCAGTAGAAATTACTTCAAAAACCTCAATTTGTCAAGCGCAGAAAAGCTGTTCTTTTGATGAATTGTGCAATTTTTTTGATTTTTTGCGCTGTTTGCAGAAAATTTCACCGCTGTTCCCGACTTTGCTTTGTGTAAATTTGGAAGTTGAAGGTTGAAATTTACACACATATAACATTTCACAGATATTTACAACAGCAAAAATATCAACTGTTTTTCAAGGCGTTGACTGCCCAGAGAAGAGCGGCGTCTTTATTTTTAAACTCATCGGCAAGCTGACGGTCAAAAGTATCGTCAAGGACCTTTTTGAAACGGGAAGACGGCGGGAAACCGGCGGCAATCAAATCTCTGCCCATCACCCATTGTTCAGGCAGATGCAGAAGTTTCTGTTCAGGGTCTTTACGCAGTTCGTCGCAGAAAAACAGAAAACTTGTCATGATTTTGTTGCTGCATAAACAATCCAGACGGTTGAGTTCCACTTCAAGGGCAAAGTGTTCTGCTGCCATAATTTTTTTCAGTTTCGCTTTTTTCATTTCAGGCACATAAGCCATCCGCATATGGTTGCGGACCGCACCTGATACTGCCTCTTTGTCACGGACTGAAAAATGCAGACGTTCCGCTATATTACAGACGGTTTGCGCACCCTTTTCTTCATGACAGAAAAAACGTATTCTGCCGCTTTCTTCAACGGAACGGGTCAGAGGTTTACCCACATCGTGCAGAAGAACACTCCACGCAAGAAGGGTATCCGGATAAACCATGTGTTCCAGCATAAGGAGCGTGTGTTCAAAAACGTCCCCCTCCGGATGAAACTCCGGCGGCTGGGTAACGCCGCGCATAGCATCAACTTCGGGCAGAACTGCGCGGAGAAGTCCGCAATCTGCCATAAGACGGATGGCACGGTGTGGAAAACGTCCCGTCAGGATACGGGTCAATTCATCATAAATGCGTTCACCTGAAATCTCTGCGGCAAGCGGTGAAAGTTTACAGATGGCGTTCCAAGTCTTTTCTTCGATTCTGTAATTGCTCCGGGCGGCAAAACGGATGGCGCGGAGCATGCGCAAATAATCCTCTTTGAAACGCTGTTCAGGTTCGCCCACCGTCCGCAGAACGCCCAGTTCAAGATCGTCCAGCCCTCCTGCCGGGTCAAAAAGTTCTCCCGTGAGAGGATCTATCCGCATGGCGTTAAAGGTAAAATCACGGCGTTCAGCATCTTCATCAAGATCGCGGGTGTATTGAACGCTTTCCGGATGCCGTCCATCCAGATAATTGCGTTCTTTTCTGCCGGAGGCGATTTCAAATTCAAAACCGTTTCTGCGCAAACGCATGACACCGAAACTTGCGCCTGAAAGCTGAATATCGGGAAAAATCTGTTCCAGTTCTCCGGGCGTGGCAGAAGACACCATATCCACATCGTGCGGCACTTTTCCGGAAACGATATCCCGGACTGCGCCGCCGACAATGCAAAGATCATATCCCTTTGCTCTTACAACAGAAGCAATATCCCGGATTGTTTGCAAAATATCCTGAGGAAGAGTAATTTTAAAAATACGCCCGTTTGAAGAATTCATTTTTTATTTCTTCAATTAAAAACCGCTTAAAATCAGATTGACATCGGGGAATGATTCAGCGGTGTAATCCGGCGTTTCTTCTCCGGTATTTCCGAATCCGCAGGTAAGGAAGATACGGCGGAATCCGGCGCGTCTGCCGGACTCAAGGTCAGTATAGTGATCTCCGACCATCCAACACTGACTGTCTGAAACATTGTACTTCTGTTTCAGATAAAGCAGCGCATCCGGTTCGGGTTTCAGCGGAAAATCAGAATCTCCGCCGATAACATCGGAAAAATACTCCCGCACACCGAGCTGAGTCAGGATTTTTTCAGTTTCTTTTCCCGGCTTGTTGGTGACGACTGCCAAGGTGTTGCCCGCCTCACGCAGCTGTTTCAAGCCTGCCGCAACACCGGGATAGAGAACGGTGGTATCGGTGATGTGATCAAAATAAAATGCTCTCATGCGATGCAGAGCTTCATCAAAATCAATTTCAGCATCGGCGATAGCGCGGCGGACCAAAGCGGCGGCGCCGTTGCCGACAAAATGAACGACTCTTTCAGTTTCCAACGGTTCCAATCCCATGGAGCAGCGCATATAATTAACTGCGCCCGCCAAATCAAGACGGGAATCAATCAATGTACCGTCAAGGTCAAAA